>JBBSAF010000295.1:0-3698 GCA_038252525.1 Tepidisphaerales bacterium | reverse complement strand
CGTCGCGGGGGCGCCTCGCCCCCGTTTTTCCAAATCACGCCGATGAGGACGGCGCTCAACGGCGGTTTTCACGACCTCCAAACCCATCTTCGCCCGTTGGTCCCCCCCGGACGAGGCCGAGGCGGCCTCGCGACGCAGGGACTGCGGCCGGCGGCGGCGGACTTGTGCATAACAACGAGGGCGGGGCGCCCCCGCGACATGAGGCAGGTTCTTCCCATGGCTTGGGCATCTTCCAAGGGGTGGATCCGGCGACGCCGACAGGCCGTTCACAGCCGCCGGTCCAGCAGGCGGTATTGCACCGCCTCGGCCAGGTGCGATTCGGTGATGGCGTCGGAGTTCTCGAGGTCGGCGATGGTGCGGGCGACGCGGCGAACCTTGTCGTAGGCGCGGGCGGACAAGCCGAGCTCGTCCATCGCCTGTTTCATCAATAGCAGGCAGGCATCCGACAGATCGCAGTGCTGTTTAAGCTGTTTGGAATCCATGCGGGCGTTGGTGGTTTGGCCACTGAACCGTTTGGATTGGATGTCGCGGGCGGACTGGACCTGTCGGCGGATTTGTTCGCTGCTGGTGCCGGGGCGCTTGCCGGTGAGTTCGCGGTAGGGGACGGCGGGCACCTCGGCGTGCATGTCGATGCGGTCGAGCAGCGGGCCGGAGAGTTTTTCCATGTATTTGTTGCGGGCGTGGGGGTCGGCGGCGGCGAATCCGCTGGCGGTCGGGTTCATCGCCGCCACCAGCATGAACCGGGCGGGGAATCGCAGGGCGGCGTGGACGCGGGCGATGGTCACTTCGCCGGATTCGAGCGGCTGGCGCAACATCTCGAGCACATAGCGGCTGAACTCGGGCAGCTCGTCGAGGAATAAAATGCCATGGTGGGCCAAGGAGACCTCGCCGGGGCGCGGCATGGCGCCGCCGCCGATGAGGGCCTGGGCGGTGGCCGAGTGGTGGGGGGTGCGAACCGGGCGCTGGTCCATCAGCGCCACCCCCTCGGGCAGCAGTCCCAAGGCCGAGTAGATTCGCGTGGTCTCGAGCGATTCATTGCGCGACAGCGGCGGCAGGATGCCGGGGATTCGCTGGGCCAGCATCGACTTGCCCGTGCCCGGCGGCCCGATCATCAGCAGGTTGTGCGCCCCCGCCGCCGCGACGGTGATCGCCCGTTTGACCGCCTCCTGTCCGCGCACATCCGCGAAATCCAGCGACGGCGACAGTTGCGATGCCTGGTAGGCGTCGCCATCGAGCTCGAACGGATCGAGCGGCAGTTGTTCGTTGAGGAACTCCACCGCCTGGGCCAGCGATGTGACCGGATACACCTCGACCCCCTCGACGACGGCGGCCTCGCGGGCGTTGGCCGACGGCAGGATGACGCCCTTGATCCCGCGCTGTTTGGCGAGCAACGCCAGCGACAGGGCGCCCTTGATCTTGCGGAGTTGCCCGTCGAGGGCGAGCTCCCCGGCGATCAGGTAGTCGCGGTGGCGGTCGTTCTGGATGAACCCCGTCGCCCGCAGCATCCCTATGGCCATGGGCAGGTCGAGGGCGGGGCCTTCCTTTTTGACATCCGCCGGGGCGAGGTTGATGAGAACGGCGTTTCGCGGGTAGGCGTACCCGCCGTTGATGAGCGCGCGGCGGACGCGCTCGACGGATTCCTTCACCGCCGCTTGGGGCAGTCCGACCACGACGGTCTTGGGCAGCCCGTGGTGGGAGACATCGACCTCGACATCGCACCACTGGGCGTCGATGCCGACGAGATTGAACGATCCAATGGAGGCCAGCAATCGATTCCCATGTCTGAAACGACCGGCTATTGTACCGAAGTCGGCCGGGCGCGGGCAATAAAAGCGTGTTTCGGCGCGGTCGCCGACCGCCGGTGCGCGGTTTGCTGACCGGCGGGCATGTCCCAGCCGCAGCAAACCGCCGAGCAGCACGAACAGGAACAGGTGCGCGACCGCACCGCCATCCGCGCCCAGGTCGTCTACGATGCCATCGAACAAGAGGGGCGCGATGAACTCGACCGTCCGTCGATCGGACTGCTCTGGTCGGGCTTGGCGGCGGGATTGTCGATGGGGTTTTCCCTTCTCACCGAGGCGCTGATTCAACAGCATCTTCCCGATGCGCCGTGGCGCCCGCTCATCAGCAAGCTGGGTTACGGCGCGGGGTTCCTGATTGTGATTCTGGGCCGCCAGCAATTATTCACCGAGAACACCCTCACGGTGATCCTGCCGCTGCTGCGCGACTTCCGCAAATCGCTGCTGCTCAATGTCCTGCGGCTGTGGATCATCGTGCTGCTGGCCAACCTCGTCGGCACGCTGCTGTTCGCGTTGACGCTGGGGAGGACGCCGGTGGTCGATGACGCCCTGCGCGTCCACCTGTCGGAAATCGGCCACGCGGCGATGGCGCATGGGTTCGGGGGGATGTTCATGCGCGCGATCTTCGCCGGGTGGCTGATCGCGCTGATGGTCTGGCTGTTGCCGTTCGCCGAGGCCTCCCGACTGTTCGTGATCGTCATCATCACCTGGGTGGTCGGTGTGGCCGGTTTCGCCCACAGCATCGCCGGAGCCACCGAGACGCTGTACCTGGTGGTCACAGGTGAAAGTTCGGCGGCAGCGTTCCTGGGGCGGTTCCTGCTGCCGACATTGGCCGGCAACATCGTCGGCGGGGTGTCGCTGGTGGCGCTGCTCAACCACGCCCAAGTCACCGCCGGCGCCGACGACGACCAGGCGTGATCGGCGCCGGCGAGAGCGGCGCGGGGGCGTGTCGCGGGGGGCGTGTCGCCTCGCTGTTATACACAAGTCCGCCGCCGCCGGCCGCCGTCCCCGCGACGTGAAAACGACGGCGGTTGGCCGGTGACTTGCGTATAACAACAGGGCGTGTCGCGCGACATGCCCGCGCGACGGGGATTTTGCTACCATCGGCGCCATGCGATTCCTCGTCACCGCCGGCAGCACCCGACAGCCCATCGACCGGGTGCGCGATTGGGGCAACATCTTCACCGGCGCCACCGGACTGGCCATCGCCCTCGAACTGGCGAGCGTGGGGGAGGTGGATTTGCTGACGGCCAACGCCGCCCACCGCGCGTCGCCGGCATCGATGAAAACCGCCCATCGGATCGACGCCGCGCCGTTCCTCACCCACGGCGAACTGCGCGAGGCGCTGGCGATGCGGATGACCCACAACCGCTATGACGCGGTCTTCATGACCGCCGCGGTGTCCGATTATTCCCCGGCCGGCGCCTACGCCATCGAAGTCCGCCATGCCGATCCGGGCGATCCCGATCGGGAGCACTGGATCGTGCGCAATGTGCAGGCCGGCAAGGTCAAGAGCGCGCACGACCGCATCGCCTTCCTGGGCGAACGCACGGAGAAATTGGTGGATCTGTTCCGCACCGAATGGCGGTTCACGGGCTTGCTGGTGAAGTTCAAGCTGGAGGTGGGATTGAGTCCCGACGACCTGATCGCCGTCGGGCAGGCCAGCCGCCTCGCCAGCGGCGCCGACCACCTGGTGGCCAACACCCTGGACATGGTGAGCGGGCCGAACGCCGGATGTTATCTGATTTCAGGAACCGGGCACCGCTGGATTCCGAGGGGGGAACTGGCCGTCGAGATGCGGAAGTTGGTGGAGGATCGCTGGTCGGCGTGCAGTAGACGGTAGGCGGATGCCAGAGGGCGGTGGGCGGTGGGCAGAAGGCGGTAGGCGGTAACGCCGGG
>JBBSAF010000294.1:0-3706 GCA_038252525.1 Tepidisphaerales bacterium | reverse complement strand
TGGCCCCGCCCGCCGAAACCCGCACGACGCCCCCCCCGCCCTTGCCGGCCAATTCCGGCGAACAAACCCCCACCGCGCCAACGTACGGCCCGTCCACCCGTACGCAGCCGGCGGCCCACATCAATCCGCGTCCCCCCGACTGGGTCGACCGGCAAATCGCCCAGACCGCCATGGCCGCCGACGCCGGATCGAAATTGCGAACCGCCAGGGTCGCCGAGCGCGACGGGCGCGCCGACCTGCTTCGCCGCGTCCTCGACCTGCCTCTGGTGGACGGCCGCACCCTCGGTCAAGAGGCCGAGAATCGGCCGGGGATGCTCGACGCCATCCAGCGCGGCGTCGATCGTGCCCGCGTGTATAAGACCGACTACCACGCCGACGGGGTCGTCGAAGTGAAGTTGTCGCTCGAGCTCCGCGATGTCTGGGATGCCCTGGTCACCGGACGGTAGGGGGGTTGATTGCCGGGTTTCCTTCGCCAACGACGCCGATCCGACGAGTGGATGGACGCGCCCGACGTCTCCCCCGCCACCCTCGACCTCAGCCTTCGCGTCATCCGACGGATCAATCGCCGCCTCGGCTACACCGCCGCCACCGTCTCCCACGTCAAGGCGTGGTCGAAAACATGGAAACCCGGCGAGCGCATCGAAATCCTCGACCTCGCCACCGGGTCGGCCGACATCCCCCGCGCCATCCTCGCCGAACTGCTTCCGCGCGGCTTCGATGTTCATATCACCGGCGTCGACCGCCACCCCGTCACCGCCGCCATCGCCGCCGACGGGATGCCCGACGACCCGCCATCCGAATCGCGCCTGCGGATCGTGCAAGCCGATGTGTTGGCCATGCCCTTCGCCGACCGCTCGTTCGATTATGTGATGACCAACATGTTCCTGCATCACCTCGACGACGACGATGCGGTGGCCGTGCTGACGACGATGCGCCGTCTAGCTCGCCGGGGAATGCTGGTCGCCGATCTGCTCCGCCATCGCCGGGCGTGGTTATGGATCAAGCTGCTGACCCTCGCCGCCCACCCGATCATCCGTCACGATGCCGTCGTGAGCGTGGAACAGGCGTTCACGCGCCGGGAACTGCTTTCGATGGCAACCGCGGCCGGTTGGGAAAATATCCGCTTCCGACGACATTTCGGTCATCGAGGGGTGGTGGAATGCGAGTTGTGAGTTGTGAGGGGCGAGTTGTGAGTTGCGGGTTGTGGGTTGCGAGTGGGGAGGGATGCCTCCTGTGTCTTCACCGCCTACTTTCCTTCCGCCCACCGCCTACGGCGGGGGTTGCGAGTGGGGAGGGATGCCTCCCATTTCTCCTCCGCCTACTTTCCTTCCGCCTACTGCCTACGGTTTAGGTTGCGGGTTGTGGGTTGCGAGTGGGGAGGGATGCCTCCTGTGTCTTCACCGCCTACTTTCCTTCCGCCCACCGCCTACGGCGGGGGTTGCGGGTGGGGAGGGATGCCTCCCATTTCTCCTCCGCCTACTTTCCTTCCGCCTACTGCCTACGGCTTAGGTTGCGGGTTGTGGGTTGCGAGTTGTAAGTTATGGGTTGTACGTTGCAAGTGATTTATTGCACGAGCGTGACGCCAACGAGTCAAGGTGTTTACTGCCAACCGCCAACTGCGTGCCCGACAACTGGTACTGACAACTGGCAACTGACAACTGCTCCACATGAATACCCCCGACTTCCGAAAACGAAACCTCGCCTGGGCGACCGGATTGGCCGCCGGCGTCGCGGCGTTGGCGGCCGGGGCGGGGTGGATCGCCCTACGATCGAGGCCGGGATTGTCGGGGCGCTGGACGCTCGACCGACTGCACGCCGCGGTCCTCAACCAGCCGATGACGACGGTCCTGCAGCGCCTCGGCCCCCCGCGGACGACCGCGACGCCGCCGCCGGCGCCCCACGGGGCGGTCCCCGAGGTCCCCTCAACGCGGCAAGCAACGTCTACCGGGGTTTCCGACGGCTTCTCGCCGGATTCCGCCATGTTGTCGTCCGTCGATGAGGAAACATGGTATTACCCATTCGATCCGGCCCGTCGGATCGTCATCGCCATTCGTTTCGTCGCCGGCATCGCCCGTGCCGTCGAGAGCGTTGAACCGCTGGATTGACTTTCCGCGGCATCCAACCCGGCCAACGGGCTGTTGTCGGCCACGAAGGTTGAACCGTAGAATCGGGCTTTTCTTCGGCGCCTCGGTTCCGGCTCCATTTGCAGTCGGCCCAGGACTTGGATGTCGATCGCGGCCGCTTGGGGGACCGGCTGTTGCGCGAAGTGGTCGTTTCCCGCCACGCGGGAGGATGGGAGAGGATTTGATGCTCGATGTGGCGTTGAAGGAATGGGCGGTGGTGTGCGATGCGCTGGGCGAGGGGCGGCAAATCGTGTTGCTGCGCAAAGGGGGGATTCTCGAGGCGGCGGGGGGGTTCGAGCTGGAACATCGCAAGTTCCTGCTGTTTCCGACTTACGTCCACCAGAATACCGCGATGCTCAAACCGGCCGTGGCGGCGGGGGTTCGGCGGCATTCGGAGGAGCCGGACCGGATCACCTTATCGTTTTTCGGCGAGGTGAGCGACATCATTCGGGTCGAATCGCGGGCGCGCATCGACACGCTGGATGATTTGCATGTCTGGACGCCGCCGCTGATCGACATGCGGTTCAACTATCGGCCAAAAAACCCGCTGTATCTGGTGCTGGTGCGGGCGTATCGGTTGGCCAAGCCGGCGACGATCGACAATCGCCCGGATTACGCGGGGTGCAAGAGCTGGGTGCCGTTGGAAATGGGAATCGACACCACCGGCGCGGTTCCGGCGTTGGATGAAACAGCTTGGCGGGCGACGCGGGCGGCGGTCTTGGAGCGGATGGGGGTTTGATTGATGGAAGTCGAGTCTTGCAATCAGCGGGTGGGGGCGGAGGCGGTCATGGTGGGCGGTTGCCCGTGGGGCCGGGGCCGACGAGCGGGGAAATCGGGCACATGCCGATTGCGGCAAATTGGAGGCTGTGCGGGTGCCTGGAAGGGGGTATTTGGCGACGCGGGTGTCGCGTCGGGCGTTGGTGGAGGCGGGGGGGCTGGAAAATCGGGATGAATTGCGGGACAACTTGGGGCATGAACCCGTGCGGGGTGGCTCGGCGAGCCACTGGCGGCGGGGCTGGACCGGTCGGCGCCGGGCGCCGGCGGGGATCGGTGAGGGCGACGAACGGGATGCACAACTTTTTTTCGGAGAGATCAAATGAAGGTTCGCAAGGCGGTGATCACGGCGGCGGGACGCGGGACGCGGCAATATCCGGCGAGCACGGCGGTGCAGAAGGAGATGTTCCCGCTGGTGGATCGGGACGGGCTGACCAAGCCGGTGATCCAGATCATCGGTGAGGAGGCGATCGACGCGGGGATCGAGGAGATTTGCATCATCACCCAACCGGGCGAGGAGCATTTGTACCGCGACTATTTCAAGCGCCTGGACAGCCAGATGGTCAAGAGCTTCCGAGGCAAGGACTGGGCGATCCTGGAGAGCGAGAAACTGGGGGCGTTCGGCGAGCGGCTGCATTTCGCCGAGCAGCGTTCGCCCGAGGGGTTCGGGCACGCGGTGTACCAGGCCAAGGAGTTCGTGGGCGACGAGCCGTTTTTACTGATGCTGGGGGACCATGTTTACATCAGCGATGTCAAGGACCGCTGCGCGCGGCAGCTCATCAAGGTGTTCGAGCAGTACATGTGCGATG
>JBBSAF010000293.1:0-3728 GCA_038252525.1 Tepidisphaerales bacterium | reverse complement strand
GCCAGGATGGTCTTGGTGGAGCGGTAATTTTGTTCGAGCTTGACGACCTTGGCATCGGGGTAATCGGTCTCGAACTCCATGATGTTTCGGATGTCGGCGCCGCGCCAGGCGTAGATCGACTGATCCGGGTCGCCCACGACGCAGAGGTTGCGATGGCGCGAGGCGAGGGCGTGGGCCATGACGTACTGGGCGTGGTTGGTGTCCTGGTATTCGTCGATGAGGATGTATTGGAAGCGTTCCTGCAATTCGGCCAGGATCGTCGGATGATCGCGGAAGGCATGGGCGCAGCGGAGGAGCAGGTCGTCGAAGTCCATGGCGTTGTTGGCCTTCAACATCGCCTGGTATTTGGTGTAGACCCGCGCGACGGTGCGGCGATAAAAGTCGGAGGCCTCGGCGGCGAAGGCCTCGGGGGTCAGGAGCTGGTTCTTGGCGTTGCTGATGGTGGCGTGCACCGATGCGGGGGCGAAGTTGGTGGCCGACAGGTCCAGGGCCTTGATGGCGTCCTTGATCAGCTTGTTCTGGTCGGCGGAGTCGAAGATCGTGAAGTTCGTCGGAAGCCCGATCGTGCTGGCGCAATGGCGCAGGATGCGCACCCCCAGCGAATGGAACGTGCAGACGAGCGGCCAAGCCTGATCGAGTCGTCCGAAGTCGCGCAGGGGCTTGCCTATCAGCTTGCCGATGCGCTGTTTCATCTCGCCGGCGGCCTTGTTGGTGAAGGTGATGGCCAGCACCGACGACGGGACGATGCCGAGGCTCAGGAGGTGTCCGACGCGACGGGTGAGCACGCGGGTCTTGCCGCTGCCGGCGCCGGCGATGATGAGCAGCGGCCCATCGACGTGCTCGGCGGCGAGTCGCTGCGGTTCGGTCAAATCGGCCAGAAGGCTTTCGGCGGTGGGAACATCCATACGCCGGCGACTATACCGTCGAAGGGCGGGAGATTCGACCGGGGAGGCGTCAACCGATTTCCCTGGGGCGGATCTCCAAGGGGTCGATTTCGGTGATCGTTTTGTCCGAGCGCGAGCCGAGCTCCGAGAGTTTGCGGGCGGTGACGGTGACGCGCGACTCCAGCGAGCCGATGGCCGCGTTGTATGCCGCGACCGCCGAGGCGAGGGAGGATCCCAATCGCCCGAAGTGGTCGGCGAGAGTGGCGATGCGCTCGTGGAGCTCGACACCCAGGGTGCGGATGGCCTCGGCGTTCTCGGCGATCTTCTCCTGTCGCCAGCCGAACTCGATGGCCTTGAGCAGCGCGATCAGCGTCGTGGGGGTGGCGACGATCACGCGATTCCTCAGGCAGTCCTCGATCAGGGAACCATCTTGTTCGACGGCGGCGTACAAAAACGCCTCGCCGGGCAGGAACATCACGACGTACTCGGGGGATCGGTCGAACTGGGACCAATACGCCTTGGCCGACAGATCGCGGGCGCGGGCGCGGATCTGTTGGGCATGGCGGACCATGCACGCGCGGCGGGCGGATTCGTCCGGGGCGGCGGCGGCGTCGAGGAAGGCGTCGAGGACGGCCTTGCAATCGATGACCACATCACGCCCGCCGGGCAGGTGAACGACCATGTCGGGGCGCTGGCGGCCGGTCTCGGTGTCCACCGAATGCTGCTCGACGAAGTCGCATTTGTCGGACATGCCGGCCAGTTCGACGAGCCGGCGCAGGGAGATTTCCCCCCATTGGCCGCGCGTGGTCGGACGGCTGAGGGCGGTCACCAATTGGTGGGTTTGGGTGTTCAGCGCCCGTTGGGTCTCCGAGAGCGTTCCGATCTGTTCGCGGAGCAGCCCATAGGCCTCGACGCGGGATTTCTCGATGTCCCCCAGACGCCGCTGATATTGGTCCATCAGCTCGCGCATCGGCTTGAGCAATCCCTCGATCTGGGCCTTTCGCTCATCGAGCGTGCCGGCGGCCTCGGCGCTTTGTCGCTCGAAACGCTGACGGGCGAGGGCCAAGAACGCCTCGTTGTTATGGGCCAACGCCTCGGCCGACACCCCGGCGAAGGCCTCGCGCAGTTTTACGTGGGCGTCGTCGAGCAGCGTCCGTTGATCGGCGAGGTTCTCGCGTGACGCGGCGATTTGCGCCCGCAGGGCGGCGGTCTCGTAGCCGGCGTCGGCGAGTCGCCCGCGCGCCGAGCGCTCGCCGAGCAGATATCCGATGGCAGCGCCGACGATCGCCGAAATAAGACACCAAAGGAAGGTCATGGTCACCGTAGTGTAAGGGGAATCCGGGCAAATGCAGGTGTCGGGGCTTGGATTGGGGGTTCGCGTGGCGCCGATGGGTTGTTACAAGGGAACCCAGGGTGGCCATCGCATCCGCGATCGCCGTTCTTTCCCACGACCTTCCACCGGATATTTTTCATGCCCACGGAACTCGACGAATCACTGCTGCGGAAAATGGATGCCTACTGGCGGGCGGCCAATTACCTGTCGGTCGGGCAGATCTATCTGCTCGACAACCCGCTGCTCAAGCGCTCCTTGATGATGTCCGACATCAAGCCGCGGCTCCTCGGGCACTGGGGCACCACGCCGGGTCTGAACTTCGTCTATGTTCATCTCAACCGGGTCATCAAGCAGCGGGATTTGGACGTGATCTACGTTGCCGGTCCCGGCCACGGCGGTCCCGGGCTGGTCGCCAACACCTATCTGGAGGGGACGTACAGCGAGTTTTACCCCGCGATCGCGCGCGATACCGATGGGATGCGGCGGCTGTTCAAGCAGTTTTCGTTTCCCGGCGGCATCCCCAGCCATGTGGCGCCGGAGACCCCGGGGTCGATCCACGAGGGCGGGGAGCTGGGGTATTGCCTGTCGCACGCCTACGGGGCGGTGTTCGACAACCCCGACCTGATCGTCGCGTGCGTCATCGGCGACGGCGAGGCCGAAACCGGGCCGCTCGCGACCAGTTGGCATTCCAACAAGTTCCTGAACCCCGCCCGCGACGGCGCGGTGCTGCCGATCCTGCACCTCAACGGTTACAAGATCGCCAATCCCACGGTCCTCGCGCGCATCAGCCGCGAGGAACTGGAACAACTTCTGCGCGGATATGGATACGACCCCCGTTTCGTCGAGGGGGACGATCCGCCGACCATGCACCGGCTGATGGCGCGGACGCTGGACACGGCGCTGGACGACATCCGCGCCATCCAGGCCGACGCCCGCGAAAACGGGTTCGTCACCCGCTCGCGCTGGCCGATGATCGTCTTGGTCAGCCCCAAGGGATGGACCGGCCCGGCGTTCGTGGATGGCAAGCCGGTCGAGGGTACGTGGCGCGCCCACCAAGTGCCGTTTTCCGACATGTCCGAGGGAAGCGGGCACCTGAAACTGCTCGACAACTGGATGCGAAGTTACCGTTCCGAGGAATTGTTCGATGAATCGGGGACGCTGGTCGCCGAACTGGCGGAGCTGGCGCCGGTCGGCGAGCGGCGCATGGGCGCCAATCCGCACGCCAACGGAGGGCTGTTGCTGCGCGACCTGGTGATGCCGGATTTCCGCGACTACGCCGTGGACGTGCCCGCGCCGGGCGCCGCGATCGCCGAGGACACCCGCGTCATGGGGCGTTTCCTGCGCGACATCATGGTGGCCAACGGCGACAACTTCCGCGTGTTCGGGCCGGATGAAACGGTCTCCAATCGCCTGACGGCGCTGTATGAGGTGACCAACAACGTGACCACCGCGATCATCCTCCCGACCGATGAGCGCCAGGCGCCGGATGGGCGGGTGATGGAGATGCTGAG
>JBBSAF010000292.1:0-3733 GCA_038252525.1 Tepidisphaerales bacterium | reverse complement strand
GTCATGGGATTCGTGGTTGGGGCGGTCGTGGGAATCGTGGTTGGGGCGGTCGCGGGAATTGCGGTTGGGGCGGTCGCGGGAATTGCGGTTGGGGCGGTCGTGGGGGGCGGGGTCGCGGGGGCGGTCGTCGGCATCGTCGCGGGGCGGAGGAGGCGGGCGCGGAGGACCTGGGCGGCCTCCTCGACGGTTTGGTATTTGTCGGCTCGGATGTCGGCGGCGAGTTCGCGGAAAAGCCGGGATTCCAAGGCGATCTCGGTGAGGTGGGCGTCGAGGACGGCGTCGTCCAGGCCGCGGGTGGCGGTTTGCAACGACACCCGCCAGACCCCGCCGGAACGAACCAATTCCGCCATCGGTTTGCCCGCCGCGTCGGTCAACGTGGCCGAGTCGCCGTCGATGCGCTCGGTGGCGGCGTCGATCCGGGCGAGGGCGGCGTCCAAGGCGCTTTCATCGCCGAGCAGCACGTGTTCGTTGGCCGCGCCATAGGTGGCGGAGACGACCTTGCGCAACTCGGCCAGCGATTCGGCATATGCGACCAAGGCGTCGACCAGGCGCCCCTGCCGGTCGTCGGCGGCGAAAAATGCATCCCGCATCGCCGGGGCGTCTCCCGCGTAAGTGGCCACCATCGGCGCCATATAAACCGTCTTGGGCGTGACCGGGCGCGCGATCGGCGCGGTGATCGCGCGGGTCGTGGCGGTCGCGTTCGTCGCGGGCGCCGAGGGCGCGGGCGTCGCTGTCATTGCGGGCGTCGAGGGCGTCGAGGGCATCGCGCTCATGGCGCTTGTCGAGGGCGTCGCGTTCGTCGCGGGCGCCGAGGGCGCGGGCGTCGCTGTCATTGCGGGCGTCGTGCTCGTCGAGGGCATCGCGCTCATGGCGCTTGTCGAGGGCGTCGCGTTCGTCGCGGGCGCCGAGGGCGCGGGCGTCGCTGTCATTGCGGGCGTCGTGCTCGTCGCGGGCGCCGGTTGGGCGAGGGTCCACGCGGGCCAGGACATCGTCAGCGCCAACGTGATGCACCGGCGATGTCCCATGGTCCGGCTCCCTGGGCGAAACAAAAACCCCGTCGCGGGGGGCGACGGGGTGGGGGTCACACGATCAAACCGCCGCGGCATGATGTCACTTGCCGGCCTTGGCGGGCTTGTTGGCGCCGAGCACCAGTTGGGTCGCCTCGTCGGTCGGGAGGTTCAAGGCCCCGCGGGCCTCGGCGGCGGCGGAGCGGACTTGGAGGTTGGAGTCGCCGGCGACGACCTTTTGCAAGGCCGCGATCTGGGCATCCTGGAGCTGGTTGGCGAAGAACTTGGCGTTGGTGGCGAGGCTGTTGTAGAGGGAGATCTTCACATCCTCGGAGGTCTGTTCGGCGACGGCCTTGTCGAGCAGGCCGCGCTGGGCCTCGGGGGCGCCGATGAGGGCGAGGGCCTCGCCGGCGGCTTTCACCAAATCGGGGCGGGCGTCGTTGAGTGTGGCCAAGAGCGCCTGTTGGGCATCGGCGGGATTGAGGACTTGGTTGCGTCCGATGGCCAGTCGTTTGAGCAGATCGGCGGCGCGGAGGGCGTACTGGGAGGCGACCTTCTCGTCGATGGCCAGCGACATGCCATGGGCGCGGGCCTCGGCGATCACGGGGGACAGCGCCTTGGCGTCGGCGGCCTGGGTGACCATGACCATGGGATTGTTGACGGTCAGGGCGCCGAAGGGGGAGGCCTGGGTCTTGGTGACGATCAGCAGGACGGCGGACTGGAGCTTGGGGGTCTGGGCCATGACGGCGCGGAGACGGTCGATTTCGCCGCCGAGATCCTCGTTGGCGATGACCACGTCCACGGTGGGGAGTTTGCTGGCCACGTCGGAGGCGCCTTGGGGGGTGGTGGCGCCGGCGACGCCGATCTCGCCCTTGAGGCCTTCGACCAGTTGGTTGACGGTGTCCTGCGAGGCGGCGACGACGACGACCTGGGGTTTGCCGGTCTGGGCCAGGGCCTCGGCGAGGATGGGCACGACGCGTTCGGCGCCGGAGAACTGTTGTTGGGGCATGGCCGACGCCAGGGTCATGGCGGCCTCGAAGCGGACGAGGCGGTCGGCGTAACCGAGGGCGTCGATGATCGGTTGGCCCTCGCCGCTGAACAGGTTGCTTTGGCCGGCGATCTGTTCGAGGCTGCGAAGGGCGCGGAGGGCGACGGCGGAATTGCGGTCGCGCTGGGCGCGGGCGAGCACCGGGCCGAGGTAGCGGGTGCCGGCGGCGACGCCGTAATAATGGGCATCGGGCGAATCGGTCGAACGGCTGGCGTCGACGTCGCCGGCGGGGAGATCGGCCTCGCGCTTGTAGTCGCCGGCCAGCCAGAGGCTCACGGCGTCGGCCATCTTGGGGTTGATTTCGAGGGCTTGGGCGCTGGCCCGCATGGTCATCACGTCGTTGAAGATCTGCGGGGGCACATCGGTTTTGAGCAGGCCTTTCCGATCATCCCAGGACCAGACGTAGGCCATGGGGTTGCGGGCGTCGAAGCCGATGGTGGCGTTGGCGTAATAGAACTGCTCGGCCAACTGGAAGAACTTTTGGGCGGTGTCCACGTTGGCGGGGTCGTTGATGCCCATTTGGCGGAGGGCGTCGGTGGCGGCGGACTTGACGGCTTGGGCGCTGTCGGGCGATTGGGCGAGTTTGGCGAGGTAGGGGGCGGCCGACTCGTAACCGATTTCGCCGAGGACGGAGGCGACGGTCGCCAGGGCGCCTTGGTCGGTCATGACGGTGGCGGCGACGAGGGGGTTGAGGGCTTGGCGTCCCATGTCGCGCATCGCCCGGCGGATGGCCGGCTGGTACTGCGATTTAGAGGGGTCGCGGAGATAGTCGAGCATCATCGGGATGGCCAGCTCGCCGCTCTCGCGGAGGCGCCCGACGGCGAGGGTGTAGGCCCGCTCGTTGACGATGAGACGTTGGATGTTCTGTTCGATGAAGGCGGGGCTGGAGCGGCGGGCGCGGTATCCCTCGGCCAGGACGGCGATGATCTGGTTGACGCCGTCGCGCATGGGATCGACACCCTGCCAGCGGAGGAGCCAGGTGTCGAGGTTGTCGTTGCGGGCCGACGAGACCGCGACGAAGGCGTCGAGGACGGCGGTGGGATCGTCCTTCTTTTCGAGGATGGTTTTGGCCTCGTTGGCGGCGAGGTCATAGCGGGCGATCTTGCCATAGTGCCAAAAGTTTTCGACCGCCGTGGTCAGGGCCGCGTCGGGCGCGGGCCGGGCGGCTTCGGGGCCTTGGGCTTGGGCCCAGACCGGGAGCGCGCCCACCAGGGGCAGCGAAATGGAACAGGCAAGGGCCATCGACGGCAGGAACCGAGGCAGTCGCACCATGATGCTGGCCTCCAAGGGTGAGGGATGCTGAGGATGTCTATTCCGCCGGAAACCACGGGTGGATTTCCCGGTGCGCGTCGACGCCGCGCCGCGAGCACAAAGGCGCTAAATCCTTTGTGCCGCGAAGATAAGGCTCGCCCATGGTGGTGTCAAGAAAACCCCGGCGCCGCCACAGGGGGCAAGTCGGGGTTTGATCCCGGCGCCGCCAGGGGGTCCGGCGGTCGTTGTGATACATAAGTCCCCCCATGTCCGCGGCGTTTCCCACGTCGCGGGGGCGCCTCGCCCCCGTTGTATTCAAGCCACCTGCCACCCGCCGTCGTTCTCATGTCGCGGGGGCGCCTCGCCCCCGTTGTATTCAAACCACCTGCCACCCGCCGTCGTTCTCATGTCGCGGGGGCGCCTCGCC
>JBBSAF010000291.1:0-3736 GCA_038252525.1 Tepidisphaerales bacterium | reverse complement strand
CGACGCCGCCCAGCGCGCCATCAAGGCCACCGAGGGGGACACCGACAAGGCGCGGGGGGACAAGAAGCTCATCGAGGCCGCCCGCCAGCGCCGTGCGGTGGCCGAAAAGGCCGTCGCCGAGGCCGAGACCAAGAAGGAGGGGATGACCCAATACTACGAGGTCGAGCTGGATCGCAAGAGCGTCCACCTGACCCACGAGGGCATCGCCGCCGCCCAGGACGCGGCGGGGGTGGGCAGTTTCTATGTCGGCAACAACATGGATTGGCCGCACCTTATGGAACAGGCGCTGCGGGCACATGTGGTCTACGAGCGCGACAAGGATTACGTGGTCGAGCGCGGGCAGCGCGGGGAGCTCGAGGTCGTCATTGTCGATGAGTTCACAGGGCGCAAGATGACCGGCCGGCAGTGGTCCGACGGGCTGCACCAGGCGGTCGAGGCCAAGGAGCGGGTTCCGATCAAACAGGAGACCCAGACGCTGGCGACGATCACGCTCCAGAACTTCTTCAAGCTCTACAAGGGCCTGTCGGGCATGACCGGCACCGCCCAGACCGAGGCCGAGGAGTTCGCCAAGATTTACAAGCTGGAGGTGGTGACGATCCCGACGAATCGCCCGATGGTGCGGGACGACAACGAGGATCGGGTGTATCGCACCGAGCGCGAGAAGTGGGAGTCGATCATCGACGAGATCAAGGAGGTCTCCGACGCCGGGCGACCGGTGCTGGTCGGCACCACCAGCGTCGAGAAGTCCGAGATGCTCTCGACGATGCTCACGCGAAAATACGGCATCGACCACGAGGTGCTCAACGCCAAGCAGCACGAGCGCGAGGCCTCGATCGTCGCCGGCGCCGGGCTGCAGCGTGACAATCGACACGGCGAGCGCGTCGGCAACGTCACCATCGCCACCAACATGGCCGGGCGCGGCACCGACATCAAACTGACCAAGGAAACCCACGGCGCCGGGGGATTGCACGTGATCGGCACCGAGCGCCACACCGCCCGGCGCATCGACAACCAATTGCGCGGACGGTCCGGGCGCCAGGGCGATCCGGGTTCAAGCCGGTTTTACGTGTCGCTCCAAGACGACCTGATGAAGATGTTCGCCGGCGAGTGGACCATCAAGGTGCTCTCGTGGCTGGGGATGGAGGAGGGGATGGCCATCGAGGACAAGCGCATCAGCAAGGGCATCCTACGCGCCCAGAAAAAAGTCGAGGAGCGCAACTATCTGGCGCGCAAGAACCTGCTCGAATACGACGAGGTCATGGACCACCAGCGCACCAGTTTTTATGGCATGCGCCAGAAAGTGCTCCAGGGGCGCGACATCGACCAGGTGATCTGGGGCATGATCGGCGACTCCATCGTCGATGCCGTCGACAAGTTCATCACCCAGGACCACGTGGCGGCCACCATCGCCGAGTGGGCCAGGGTCAACTTCGAGGTCACGCTCGATCCCAACGACTTGCGCGGACTTCGACAGATCGACGACCTCGAGCATTACATCAAGGACCAGGCCCGCGCCGAGGCCGAAAGCTCGATCACCGCCTCCCTCGGCGAGTTCATGGGCGAGGACACCGAGAACGTCGCCGAGTGGGATGCCAAGGGCCTGAGCTCCTGGGCGATGAGCCGTTTCCAGGTGAATCTTTCGCAAGCCCAGATCCGCAAGATGGACGCCGCGGAGCTCGAGGACCGCTTCCGCGAGGCCGCCATCGAGCAGATCAACGCACGCGAGGTGGGGGGGGTGCTGAAATATCTTGAACCGCTCCACGCCGAACGCGAATTGGCCAACTGGGCGAGGGAGAAGTTCATCATCGACCTGGCGCCCGAGGAGATCATGGCCGACGCCGAGCGCGGCATCCGCATGGCGCCCGAGCAGATCGTCGATCTGATCGAGAAACGCGCCCGCGAGGCGTATTCCCGGCGCGAGATCGAGTATCCCATCGACCATGTGCTGAGCTTCACGTTCGGGGGGATGGACGGCACGACCGACAACCCCTATGCCGGGCAATACATCCAGCAATGGGCGATGGGCAAGTACGGCGTGGACTTGTCGCTGGACCACATCCGCGCCCAGTCGGTGCGGAAGCTGCGCGATGAAATGATCGGCCACCAGGAGCGGTTCCTGGTCGATGGCGAGTTGGAAAAGCAGGTCGATGCCCTGATCGCCGCCAACCTCGAGCCGGACGCGCGGGCAAGGGCGTTCAATGCCCGGTTCTTCTCGCAACTCACCCCGGCCGACCTCCAAGCCCGCGGGCTGGAGCGCGCCAAGGAATCCGACCGCGACGGCGACGGCGCCATCACCGCCCGCGACACGCTGCTGTCCCACGCCCGCGTGTTTCTGCGAAAGGAATTGACCGATCTCGAACAGTTCGTGCTCATCCAGATCTTCGACCAGACCTGGAAGGACCACCTCTATGCGATGGATCTGCTGAAGGCCGGAATCGGGCTTCAGGCCTTCGCCGAGAAGGACCCGCGGGTGATGTATAAAACCGAGGGGTACCGCTATTTCGAGCAAATGATGTCGAGCGTGCGCGACAAGGTGACGGACCTGATCTTCCGCGCCCGCATCCAAGGGCAGGCGCAAACCCGCAGCGCCTACAACGTCACCGCCGCCACCCACGCCGAAGGCCCCGGTTATGGCGTCAGCGAGAACATCGCCGCGTCGGCCGAGGTCGGCGGGCAAAGCGAGGCCTCGGAGGCCGCTTCCCAGCCCCAGGGCGAAGGCGCCAGGGCCAAGCCCATCGTCCGCGAGGCGCCGAAGGTCGGCCGCAACGACCCGTGCCCGTGCGGCAGCGGCAAGAAATACAAGAAATGTTGCGGGGAACAAACCGCCTGACGTTTCATCGGCGCGGCGTCCGCGGGGACGCCGCGCCGATCGACGCGGCCCCGCTCCATCCATCCAATTCCACGCCGTCCCGCAGGCCCGTCTGCGATCCCCGCCGGCCTTGCCGCGCTGGATCACGCTTGGGCGGTGGCGAGGCCCACCTAATCTGTACCTTGATATCCAGATTTATTGGCGTATGATCGTGCATCCCGAAATAAGGAGTTTTCCATGCTTGTTCAGCTCAATGCCCCCGCGCAAGCCGGCTTCGACGATCCCCTCGGATTGATGCGCGATTGTCATCGTCGGATCGAATCGTTCCTCGACATCATCATCGAAATCAACACCTCATCCGCCGACGGGGCGCTCGACGCCGCCCGGCGCGGGGCATTGCGGACGGCGCTGGACTATTTCGCCAACGCCGCGCCCAACCACACCCGCGACGAGGAGGAGTCGCTGTTTCCGCGACTGCGACGCACCGGCGCCCGCGAGGCGAAAATGGCCGTGTGGAAGGTCGCCGGCCTCGAACAGGACCATGTCGCCGCCGACTCGGCCCATGCCCATGTTGACGCCATCGGGCGCAACTGGCTGGAGCGGGGCGCGATCCCGCGACGCGACAGCGAACAACTGGCCAACATCCTCCGGGGATTGCGCAACATCTACCAACGCCACATCACCTTGGAGGACACGGTCCTGTTCCCCCTCGCCGGTCGGGTGCTGGACGGGGAACAGATCCGCGAGATGGGCGACGAGATGGCCGCCCGCCGCGGACTGTCCGCCTCTTGCCACGGTTGAGAAGCGCTCCCGCGACGATCCCATCGCCCGCCGACGACGTGGGCACGCCCCGCCCCTTGCCACGGTTGAGCGCGCACTCGCGACGATCCCGTCGCCCGCCGACGACGTGGGCACGCCCGCCCCTTG
>JBBSAF010000290.1:0-3737 GCA_038252525.1 Tepidisphaerales bacterium | reverse complement strand
TCGGAAAATCCATGGCGGGCTCCTCCTTGAGCAGGCGCCATTGAAACATCCATTCCCCCCGGCGCGAACCGACAATATCAGCGGAAGGGGGACATGAGCGGAACCGTCGCGGCGTGTTTGATCCGATAATCGCGTCACCGCCGGGGGTGGCAAGAGCGGGGCGCCATCGCGATTTTTCGGGATCTTGCGGTTGTTCTGTCTCCCTAAAGCGCCCCATTGTCCGCACCGAAAGAAGGATTGGAAAACGGGGCGGTTTTTTCGGAGTTGGACATGATGAAGGGATTGGGACTGCGGGCGCGGCTGTTGACGGTGGGTCTGTTTTTCACCATCGCGCCGATGCTGGCGTTGGGATGGATGGTGCACAGTCGGCAGGTGGCCGAGGCGGTCACGGTGCGCGAGAAGACCAGCGACTTGGCCGACGCGGATTTGACGCATCTGGCGGGGATGGTGCGGCGGATGTGCGCGATCGTCCAAGGACGGATCGACGGTGGAATGCATCCGGTGGCGGCGCGGTACGACTCTTATGGCGCGACGCGGTTCGATGAATCGCATCCGGTGACGTGGAAGGCGGTGGACCAATTCACCCATGCCGGCGCCGAGGTGACGTTGCCGGCGATGATGGTGGGCCAGACGTGGCTGGGGCAGGTGTCGGATCCCAAGGCCTCGGCGGCCGTGATCGACGACATCGTGGCGACGGTGGGCGGTACGGCGACGGTGTTCCAGCGGATGAATGATCGCGGCGACATGCTGCGGGTGGCGACGAACATCGTCACCCCCGACGGTCGGCGGGCGATCGGGACGTACATCGCGGCGATGGGCGTCGATGGGACGGCCAATGCGGTGGTGTCGACGGTGCTGGCCGGGCGGACCTACACCGGGCGGGCGATGGTGGTGGGCAAGTGGTATTTCACCACCTACAAGCCGCTGACCGACGCGGGCGGCAAGGTGGTGGGGATGCTGTATTTCGGGTTGCCACAGGCGGAGGCGACGGCGGATATCGCCCAGGCGATCGCGGGGCTGCGGATCGGGGAGAATGGATACGTTTATGTGCTGCAAGGCTCGGGCGACACGCGGGGGTCGTATGTGGTGTCGAAGGACCGCAAGCGCGACGGAGAGTGCTTGTGGGACATGAAGGATGCGTCAGGGAACCTGTTCATTAACGAGATCTGCGGACGGGCGGTGAAGCTGGGGGACGGCGAGATCGGATCGATCAGTTATCCGTGGAAAAACGCCAATGACGCGATGACCCACACGCGGGTGGTGCGGTTCGGGTATTACGCGCCGTGGGACTGGGTGATCGGAGCCAGCGCCGATGCGGCGGAGGTGTACGCGGCGTCGGACGAGATGGCGGCCGACGGCCGGGCGGCGCAGCGGACGCAGTGGATGGTGGGCGGGGCGATCGCGCTGGCGGCGGTGACGGCGTGGGTGTGGATGGCCGGGGGATTGACGCGCCGGATCGGGCGGGTGGTGGACGAACTGGGCAACGGCTCGGCGCAGGTGGCGGCGGCGGCGTCGCAGGTGGCGTCGGCGAGCCAATCTCTGGCCCAGGGCGCCAGCGAACAGGCGGCGAGCCTGGAGGAGACCGGCAGCGCCTTGGAGGAGATGAGCTCGATGACGCGCCGTAACGCCGACACCGCGCGGCACGCCAGCGGTCAATCGGACCAGGCGGCGGCGGCGGCGAACGCCGGGGACGCGGCGATGGGTCGGATGGCGTCGGCGATCGGGAAGATCCTGTCCAGCGCCGAGGAGACGGCGAAGATCATCAAGGTGATCGACGAGATCGCGTTCCAGACGAACCTGTTGGCGCTGAACGCGGCGGTGGAGGCGGCGCGGGCAGGGGAGGCGGGGCGCGGGTTCGCGGTGGTGGCCGAGGAGGTTCGGGGATTGGCGAGGCGTTCGGCGGAGGCCGCGAAATCGACGGCGGATCTGATCGAGTCGTCGGTGTCCAGCGCCCGCGACGGAGCGGCATTGGCGTCGGAGGTGGCCAAGGCGCTGACGGCGATCAAGGAGGCGTCGGCGAAGAGCAACGCCCTGATCGGCGAGATCGCCGCGGCCGGCGGAGAGCAGGCGACGGGGATCGAGCAGGTGAACCTGGCGGTGGGTCAGATGGACAAGGTGACGCAATCGAACGCGGCGGCGGCGGAGCAGTCGGCCGGGGCCAGCGAGGAGTTGTCCTCGCAGGCGAACACGATGCGCGGGACGGTGGAGGAGTTGCTGTCGGTGGTGCGGGGGACGCGGGGGTAGGGAGCGGGATTTTCACGCCGGCGAGGCTACCCGCGCGGCAGGGAAGCGGCGGCGCGGGCGGCGGCGCGGGGGCGCCTCGCCCCCGCGGTTTCCCCCGCCGAAGCCGTGGAGCAATGACAAGGCGGACGCCGCGAGGGGCATCCGCCGGGGGGGCCAAGGGTTGGGGACGAGGGGTCAATCGTCGTCGTCCTCGAAGTCCTCGTCATCATCATCGTCGTCGTCGGCGAACTCGTCCTCCTCCTCCTCATCCTCGTCTTCGTCGAGGTCGTCGTCTTCCTCCTCCTCTTCGTCTTCAAGGTCGTCGTCCTCCTCCTCGTCCTCGAACTCCTCGGCGTCGTCGTCGGTCTCCTCCTCTTCGGGCCCGGCCTCATCGTCGTCGGCGGCCCGTTTGGCGCCGAGGATTTCGTCGGGGTTCTCGCCGATGAAGATCCCGAAAAGGCGATCGCACAATGCATCGGCGCCCATCATGGTTTCATTTTCGCCCAACACCGCCGCGCTGCTCGTCTTGGCTGAGAGTTTCATGGTCCCATCCTGTGAAAAAGTCCCGGTTCGATCCCGCGCGGCGATCCGCCTTTCGCCGCGACGGCGGTATGAAAACCGTTCATCGCGCGCCTGTCAACCATCAAAAGCCGTCGCCGGTGGGGGCTGATCCCGACGCGCCGGCGACATTGGACAAACCGCCCCGGCGCCCGTCAAGGGAAATCCACCATCCGCGGGGCGGCATCCGGCCGTCGCGGTGGGTTCAGCGCATCCGGCGGTAATCCTCAATCGTCAATTGCGACGCCTTTTCCGCAGCCAATTTCACCAGCGGGTCGGCGTCGGTCCTCGCCAGCTTCTCGAGGAACCGTCCGGCCATTCGCTGATCGGAGGCGCGGGCGGCGTAGAAGCGATATCGCCCCAGCTTCAACACCGCCTCGATGCGCCACATGCGGTCCTCGGAACGGCGGGCCAGCACAAACACGTCGCCGGCGTGGCGTTCGACGATTTTGGGGTCGATGGCGCTGACGATCTGCCATGTGGGGAAGAGTTTCTCCTTGGTGAAAGAGGCGTACTCGGCCTGGAACTCCTTCAGTTGGTCGGCGAGGGGTTTGTCGCCGGCTTTTTCGGCGAGCTGCCGCATTCCGGCGGTGGATTGGCCGATCAGTCCGAGGCCGGTGGTGAGTTCGGCGTAGGTGATGCGTTCGGCGAGGAGTTTGGCGCCGAGTGAGAACTCGGCTTGGTAATATCGCTTGGCGACGGCGACGTTGCCGTCCTTGGTTTCCAGCAGGGCGAGCCGGGCGAGCAGGTTGCCCAAAAGTTGCAACCCGTCGAGGGCGGGTCGGTCGTTGGCGTAGTTGATGAGGTCGTCGAGGCGGTCGGCGAAAATCGGCTCGGGTCGGCAGGCGGTGGCCTCGATGAGTTGATCGAGGGCCGGAAGACCGGCGAGGTCGCGGCGTTTGACGGCGCGGTTGGCGTCCTCGTAGGCCCGCTCGTCGGAGAGGTAGAGGGCGATG
>JBBSAF010000289.1:0-3738 GCA_038252525.1 Tepidisphaerales bacterium | reverse complement strand
GGTCGGTGAGGATGACCTTTCCGGCGGTTTTTCGCTGGCGTTGGAGCAATTCGACCAGCACGGCGATGGCGCTGGAGTCCATGTAGGGGACTTGTTTGAGATTGAGGACCAGCCGCCGGGCGGGGTTCTTGGCCAACAGGTCGAGCAGTTCGGTGCGGAGGTCGGGGGAATTGTGGAGGTCGATCTCGCCGCGGATGGCGATGACCAAGGCGTCGCCGTCGGCGCGGACGGCGGAAATCAATGGCGAATCAGCGCGGAGTCGGGCCATGGTCGCATCCTAACGCCGCTTGAGCAATTTCAACAACATGCCGTTTGCGGTCGGGTGATATTCCACGCGGTCCATCAGACATTCGAGGCAAACCAAGCCGAGTCCGCCGGGATGGAGGGGGTCTTTGGGGCGGCCGAGTTTCGGGCTGGGATCGACGCCGTTGCCCCAATCGCGGAGGTGGATGTCGAGGGCGGCGGCGTCGAGGCGGGCCGACAGCTCGATGGGCCGGGCGGGGGCGCCGTTGTAGGCGTGGCGGATGATGTTGGCCAAGGCCTCGTTGACGCACAGTCCGATGTCGCCGACGGATTTGGCGTCGAAGCCGGCGGCGTTGGCGAAGGCCTCGACGGCCTTGCGGGCGGCGGGGAGCTCGGCCGGATCGCTGGTGAGCGTCAGCGCCAGGGTCGCGGGGGGTTGGGGAGCGTCAGTGCCCATCGTCGGGTTTCATCGGGTGGTCGGCCAGCCACGCCCGCCAGCGGTCGATGGCCGGTCGGCGGCGGACCTCGTCTTGGTAATACAGATAACCGAGGTCTTGGTTCGTCAGGTGTTGGAGGGCCTCGATGGCATAAAACCGCACGGCGGGGTCTTCGGAATCGAGTTGGTCGATGAGGAGGGGGATTTTGGATTGGTCCTCGCGTTGGGCGGCGAGTCGCATGGCGGGGATTTTGACCGACGGGTCGCGGTCCTCGATTCGCGGGGGGGGCTTGGGCGCGGTGCATCCGCCGATGAACGCCCCCAATGCCACGATCGCCAACCAGCGCATAGGGAGGGTATCGACCGGGGGGAGGCGGGGGCTGCACAAGTGTCACCATGGAACGACAAGCGGACTTTTTGGCCAAGTCAGTGACGGCGGGCCGATATGGGCGGTGGCGCCGCGGCAGGTCGTCGGAGCCATTGATACGGGCTTGGAAACATCGCATGGATATGGAACTCGCCGCTTGTTCGCCCCGACTTGTGGAAGGCGGACAGTTCAACCCCGGGGTCGAACTTCCCTTCGGGCTGACAACGGGGCAAGTCGGTCGGACGATGGCCGAGTTCGTCGACTTTTTGGGGTTCGTCAACGTGCAACTTCATGGACGGGTTTGGCCCGGCTGGAAACGATGTTGATGCCGGCGAACTTCAGCAGCGTCGTCGGGGAGTTCATGGGGACCAATCTTCCGAAGCATTGCCCGACGTTGCGGAAGAACACGTATCATAATGGTCATCCAGACCTTGTACCGACGGGACGGTTCACGAATGATGCCGCGCAGCACTGTGGGGAGGGCATCGAGATCAAGGCATCGCGGTACCTGCGGGGCTGGCAAGGGCACAACGCCGAGGACTGCTGGCTGATGGTGTTCGCATTCGACGCCAATCGGCCGGCCGACGCGACGAAGGGGATTTCGCCGCGGCCCTTCCGGTTCGTGGCGGTGGCGGGGGCGCCGTTGACGCGGGCCGATTGGACATTCGCGAGACGCCCGCCGACGAGCCGGCGGACCATCACCGCGAGCGTCACGACGTCGGGTTACGAGAAGATGATGGCGAACTGGATTTACCGAACCCCAACCGATTCAGTGCGAACCGAGGGGAAATAGCAGCGGCGCGGATTCCGTGTCTTCCTCGGTCGGCGGGTCGGGCGTGGCGACGTGGATTGCGCTGAGCTTCGGGATCGCGCGGTGGGCGAGTTGATAATATTCGTCGCGTCGCTCCACACCCACCGCGCGAAGTCCCATCGCCTCGGCCGCGGCGACCGTTGATCCCGAACCCATGAACGGATCTGCGAGGACGCCCTCGCCCAGAGGCAGGGCGGCGTGGACGATCCGTCGCAGGAAGGATTGGGGCTTGAGGCTGGGATGATCGGCGATGTCGCGCTCGCGTCGGGGCGTGCGTTCGCTTTGGATCACATCGCCGAAGGGCAGTGCGTCGGGGGTTCGCCGCAGGCCGCCGGTTTGATGGATGCGCAGGCATTCGCCGACGGTCATTCCCGGTGGCAATGGCTTTCGGAACAGGCCCCAGGGTTCGTAGCAGCCGCGGGGCATGGATGATACGTCGGGGAACTCCGCCTCGGCATTCTTCGGGCGGTCGCCCCCGCGGAGGGTTCGGACCAAGCGAATGATTTCACCGCGGAACTCCAGCCCGCCGTCGACGATGGCGCCGAAGACTAGTTGGGAAACGAAAGCGTTGCCGGCGACGAACACATGACCGCCGGGGCGGAGCGCCCGCAGCGCCAATCGAGACCAATCGCGGAAGAACTCCCGCAGCGTCGCGCGCTCGCGTTCATTCAGCGCCGTGAATCGGGGCAGGGGCGCGCGGCGGTGGCCGTCGAACGATGGCGGGATGCGCCATATCCCGCCTTTGCCGGCAGCGCGTTTGTCGATTTGGTCCGACTCGTATTCCTTCACACCGTAGGGCGGGTCGGTCACGATGGCGTGGAGCGAGTTTTCGTCCAACCCGCGCAACCACTCGAAACAGTCGGCCTTTACGACAGCGCAGCGCCCGATGCGTCGGGATTCGACATCGGCGAGGAAGGGCGACAAACAATCGAACTCCATCCCGACCATCATAACGTCCTTGGAAAGTCCGAACCAAGTCGATCATCCACAGTCGCCCATCAACTATGTTTCGCCACACCTATGCGCGCGCCCAGGTCTCGAAGCGCTTGACTTGCTCGGGGGTGACGGAGGGGACGACCTCGGAGCGGGTTTCGTCGAGGATGGCGGCGGTGATGGAGCCTTCTTGGCCGGTGGCGACCGAACGGAGGAAGGGGATTTGGGCGGCGCGGTCGCAGAGATATTTGATGTCGGCGCCGCTGTAGCCGTCGAGCAAGTCGGCCAGGCGCGGCAGATCGACATCATCGGCGAGGGGGCGCTTGGACAAATTGATCTCGAGGATCTTCAGACGTGCCGGGAGGTCGGGCAGGGGAATGTAGACCTTCTCGTCGAACCGGCCGGGGCGCAGGACGGCGGGGTCGAGCTGCCAGGGGACGTTGGTGGCGCCCATGAACAGGACGGGGCTGGCGGCTTTTTTGTCGAAGCCCTCCATGCCTTGGAGGATCTGGGGGACCACGCGCTGCATGACCGATGAGCCTTCATCGCGCCGGGCGGGGATGAGCGATTCGATCTCGTCGATGAAGAGGATGGCGCGGGGTTCGGCGGCGGCGGCGTCGAAGAGCTTTTTGATGTTCTGCTCGGCCTCGCCGACCCATTTGCTGAGCATGTCGGCGGCCGAGACGCGGAAGAAGGTGGCGTCGATCTCGCCGGCGGTGGCCTTGGCGAGCATGGTCTTTCCGGTGCCCGGCGGGCCATAGAGCAGGACGCCGCCGCCGGGACGGATGCCGAATCGCTCGGCCAATTCGGGGTGGGCGAAGGGGTATATCATCTTCAGGCGGATGTCCTCCTTGACGTCATCCAAGCCCGCCACATCGTCGAAACGGAGGGTGGGTTTTTCGCGGACGATCCACTGGTTGGCATCGGCGCCGGCGTCGCGGTCGGATT
>JBBSAF010000288.1:0-3739 GCA_038252525.1 Tepidisphaerales bacterium | reverse complement strand
GGCCGCATCGTCGATGCCCAATAGCGAGAACACCTTTTGCTGGGTGTCGATCCGGTGGATACGGATGCTGCCGCCGCCCAATTCAGAGCCGTTGCACACGATGTCGTAGGCCTTGGACTTGATCGACTCCACCGTCGTCTGGTCCTTGGCCTCCAGCTTCGGCAGGTCCTCATCCAACGGCGCGGTGAACGGGTGATGCGTCGCGCTAAATCGTTTTTCCGCTTCGTCGTATTCGAAGCTCGGGAAATCCACCACCCACACCCATGCGAACTCCGCCGACGCCGGCAACTTCAGCTCCTTGGCCATTTTCAGCCGCAGTTCGCCGAGCACCTTGTGGACGATCCTCGGGCGGTCGGCCGCGAACGCCAGCAAATCGCCCTCCTTGGCGCCCGTCGCCTCGAGCAGCCGCGACGCCACCGGGGCGAGGAACTTGGCCACGCCGGTGTCGAATCCGCCGGCCGTCACCTTCGTCACCGCCAGCCCTTTGGCGCCGAATCCCTTGGCCCACTCGGCCAGCCCGTCGGTCTGTGCCCGCGTGAGTTTGGCGCCGCCGGGAATGGCGATCGCCTTGACCATGGGCGCGTTCTTGAACACCCAGAAATCGGTCGCGTGGGCGATGTCGGTGATGTCCGCCAGCTTCATCGCGTACCGCAAATCCGGGCGGTCCGACCCGTATTCCGCCATCGCCTGGTCATACGCCATCCGCGGGATCGGATTGGGGATCTCTACGCCCAGAATCTCCTTCCACAGCAGCGACAAAAGCCCTTCCATGATGGCAATGATGTTCTCGCGGTCGATGAAGCTCATCTCCACGTCCAACTGCGTGAACTCCGCCTGCCGGTCGGCCCGCGGGTCCTCATCGCGGAAGCATCGCACGATCTGCATGTATTTGTCGCACCCCCCCACCATCAACAACTGCTTGAATAGTTGCGGCGACTGCGGCAGCGCGTAAAACGAGCCCGGTTGCAACCGCGACGGCACGATGAAGTCCCGCGCCCCCTCCGGCGTGCTGCGGGTCAAAAACGGCGTCTCGATCTCCCAGAATCCCAAATCCCCCAGGTACTGCCGCATGATCGACGTGACCCTGTGGCGCGTCCGCAGGGTCTTTTGCATCTCCATCCGGCGCAGGTCGATGAACCGGTATTGCAGCCGTCGCTCCTCGTTGACCTGTTCCCGGTCGTCGGGCGTGAACGGCGGCGTCGGGCTGGTCGAGAGCACCTCCAGCGCCGACACCCGCACCTCGATCTCCCCGGTCTCCAGTTTCGGATTCACCAGATTCGCCCCGCGCGCGGCCACCACCCCCGCGATGCTGACGACCCATTCGCTCCGCAGTTTCCTCGCCTCCTCCAGCGCCCCGGCCCCGCAGGCGTCGGGATCGAACACCAACTGCGTCAATCCGTCGCGGTCGCGCAGGTCGATGAAGACCAACCCGCCATGATCGCGGAAGGAGTGGACCCAGCCGGCCAACTGGATGGTCCGGCCGACATCGGACTTGCGGAGCTGACCGCAGGTGTGCGAACGATAGCGCGTGGCGATGGCTTGCATGGAACTTTCCGATAAAGAGGAGATTCGCGGGGAAAAACGACCCGGCCAACGGACCCATCCGGCGCGGCGACGACGGGCGGACCCAGCCTCACCGCGCCCCGACATCGACCTCGGCCCGCCGATCCCGTCGGGCGTGCAGGATGCGGAAATATAACAACCGATGGGACGGGAAGGAAGGTAGGCGGTAGGCGGAGGCAGAGGGGCAGAGGGCAGTAGGCGGTAGGCGGCAGGCGGAAGGAGGAGAGCAGAGGGAAAAGAACACCCGCTCTCTTCCGCCCGCTTTTCTCCCGCGTCCCCCCCCTCCGCCTACCGCCTACCGCCTACCGCCCCCCCCATCCCGCAGCGCGCGGTTGGCGTGAAAGGCGGGTCCTTTTTCCCCCCCGCCGACTTTCCTTCCGCCTACCGCCTACCATGCGTCATGACCCATCCCCCCGCAGCCACGCTCGGCCAACTGAAATCCACCGGTTACGCGCCCGTCGGCGTCAAGGACGAACTCCGTCGCAATCTCATCAATAAGTTGCGGGCCAAGGAGGAGCTCTTCCCCGGCATCGTCGGATACCGCGACACCGTGATCCCTCAGATCATCAACGGGATCCTCTCCCGCCATGACCTGCTGTTCCTCGGCCTGCGCGGGCAGGCCAAAACCCGCATCCTGCGCATGTTGCCGGAATTGATGGATGAATGGATCCCCGTTCTGGCCGGGTTGGAGATCAACGACGATCCCATCGCCCCCACCACCCGCGTGGGGCGGCGAATCGTCGCCGAGCAGGGCGACGACGCCAAGATCGAATGGGTCCACCGCTCCGACCGCTATCACGAGAAGCTCGCCACCCCCGATGTCACGATCGCCGACCTCATCGGCGAGATCGACTTGGTGAAACACGCCGAGGGACGATACCTCAGCGATGAATCGACCATGCACTACGGGCTGATCCCCCGCTCCAACCGCGGCATCTTCGCCATCAACGAACTGCCCGACCTCGCCCCGCGCATCCAAGTCGGCCTGTTCAACGTGCTGGAGGAGCGCGATGTGCAGATTCGCGGCTATCCCATTCGCCTGAACCTCGATGTCTGCCTGGTTTTCAGCGCCAATCCCGAGGACTACACCAACCGCGGGCGGATCGTCACGCCCTTGAAGGACCGCATCGGGACGGTGGTCCGCACCCACTACCCCGAGACCATGGAGGAGGGGATCCAGATCACTCGCCAGAACGCCTGGACCGCCCGCGATGAGGGTGGCTCGCCGAGCGGGGTCGAGGTCATCGTCCCCCGGTTCATGCGCGAGATCATCGAGCAAGTCGTCCGGCTCGCCCGCGCCAGCCCGCACGTCAGCCAGGCGTCGGGCGTCTCCGTGCGCACCAGCATCGCCAACGTCGAGACCGTCGTCTCCAACGCCGAGCGCCGCGGCATCCTCACCGGCGAGGAGCGCCTGGTCGCGCGCATGTGCGACCTCAACCACTTGGTCGCCAGTTGCCGGGGCAAGATCGAGATGACCTTGGCCGAGGAGGATGGCGCCGAGGACAAATTGGTCCAGTCGCTGATCGGCGAGGCCGTCAAGTCCGCCTTCAACGCCGTGGCCGACATCGACGATTACGACGGCATCACCGAGCAGTTCAAGGGCAATTTGACCTTCCCCGCCGGCGACGAATTGTCGGCCGAGGAGTTCGTCAACAATATCAAGGTCATCAAGGGCCTGCACCCCGCCGCCATGAAGTTGGCCGGGGAACTGGAGCTGGATCCCGCCGACCCCGCCCAGCTCGCCGCCTCCGCCGAGTTTTTGCTGGAAGGTCTCTATGTCAACAACCGCCTGAGCAAGTTCAACGCCCGCGGCAAGACGTATTTCAGGAAGTGACCCTTCCGGGGGCGGCCTATTGTTCCACGCTCACCCCGCGCGGACGGCGTGATTCCTTCGTCGCGGGGGCGCCTCGCCCCCGTTTTTCCAATTCAAGCCGATGAGGACGGCGCTCAACGGGGGTTTTCACAACCTCCAAACCCACCTTCGCCCGGGGGTGTCCTCCTCATTGTTACAAACGAGTCAGCCCTCCGTCCTAAACTGCGCCCTTGGCGAGAGATAGGTAGCATAGCCGCCCTCGGCTGTGTCCCCCGATGGTACGCCAGCCTGCATTCACTCAGCCGGGGCGGCTGAGCTACATGAAGCGGCGGGGGCAAAGTCCGACTTGTGTATAACAACGAG
>JBBSAF010000287.1:0-3750 GCA_038252525.1 Tepidisphaerales bacterium | reverse complement strand
GCCCGACCCGACAGCGCCCGGCGCCACCGCGCCCGACCCGACAGCGCCCGACGCCACCACGCCCGGCCCGACCGCGCCCGGCGCACCGCGCCCGACCCGACCGCGCCCGGCGCCGAGGCGGACGCGGCCCCGATTCGATGCCTTGACCGTTCGCCGCGCCCCCAGCATTTTCCCATTGCCCGTCCCGCCGCTAGAATCCTCGGCATGATCGAACTCGGCGTCAACATCGACCACGTGGCGACCCTTCGGCAGGCCCGCCGCACCTATGAACCCGATCCCGTGTGGGCGGCCGTCGAAGCCGAGCTCGGCGGCGCCGACGGCATCACCGTCCACCTGCGCGAGGACCGCCGCCATATCAATGATCGCGATGTGCGCCTGCTCCGCGAGTCGGTCCAGTGCAAGCTCAATCTCGAGATGTCCCTCGCGCCCGAGATTGTCGAAATCGCCCTCAAAACCCGCCCCGACCAAGCCACCCTTGTTCCCGAGCGCCGCCAGGAGGTCACCACCGAGGGGGGCCTCGACCTGCGCATCGACACCGACCGCGTCGCCGACGCCGTGCGCCGTCTGCGGGCCATCGGCGTCTCGGTGTCGGCGTTCATCGACCCCGACCCCGCCCAAGTCGTCATCGCCCGGCAGATCGGTTGCGACGCGGTGGAATTGCACACCGGCCAGTACGCCAATGCCGACGCCTGCGCGGCCGACGAACAACTCGACCGGCTGCGCACGGCGGGAGCGGCGGCGACCGAACAGGGACTGCGACTGCACGCCGGCCACGGACTGAATTACCGCAACGTCCGCCCGGTCGCCGCGATCCCCGCAATGCGCGAGTTGAACATCGGCCACGCCATCCTGGCGCGGGCGGTCTTCGTCGGACTCCGAACCGCGGTCCGGGAAATGAAGGATTTGTTGCGTTGACGTCCGCAATTCACTTGGCCGCGCCGACCGGCCACGTTTTCCCAGCGTCGTTTTGGTCCTTTTCCGAGGTGTATGGATGGATAGCCCCCCACAACCGACCCTGGCCGGCGCCATGACCGCCATGGTCACGCCCTTCCGCGATGGACGCATCGACGAAGCCCGCCTCATTTCGCAGATCAACCGCCAGATCGACCTCGGGATCGACGGCCTGGTCCCCGTCGGCACCACCGGCGAGTCGCCCACCCTGGACCTCGTCGAACACCATCGCGTGATCGAGCTGACCGTGCGCACCGTGGCCGGCCGTGTCCCCGTCATCGCGGGCGTCGGCGGCAACGCCACCACCGAGGCCATGGACCTCCACCGCTTCGCCAAGTCCGTCGGCGCCGACGCCGGCCTCTCGGTCAATCCCTATTACAACAAGCCCACCCAGGAAGGGCTGTATCGCCACTTCATGACGCTGGCCGATGGCGTGGACCTCCCCATCATGCTCTACAACATCCCCGGTCGCTCGGCCGTCGCCCTGACGCCCCCCACCGTCGCGCGGCTGGCGAAACACCCCAACATCGTGGCCATCAAGGAGGCGACCGGGTCCATGGACATCGCCAGTGAAATCCGCTCGCTCTGCGACATCGACATCCTCTGTGGCGACGATTCGCTGACCCTGCCGCTGATGTCACTGGGCGCCGTCGGCGTCGTCAGCGTCCTCTCGAACCTGATTCCCGACCGCATCAAATCCCTCGTCACACTGGTCGCCGCCGGCCGACGCGACGACGCCGCGGCGCTCCACGTGCGCCTTTTCCCCCTCATGCGAGCCATGTTCCTCGACGGCAACCCCGTCGGCATCAAGCACGCCCTGAAAATCGCCGGCCTCGACACCGGCGACCTGCGCCTGCCCCTCTGGGAGGCTTCGGACGAAACCAAATCCCGCATCGAATCATTGATGAAGCCACTGGATCTGCCATGAACACCACGCAACTGTGCGTCAGCCTGACCGTGATCGACGCCGCCCAGGTCGCCCGCGACAGCGCCCAGGCCCGCGATGCCGGCGCCGATATCGTCGAGCTCCGCATCGACGCCCTCACCCGCGAATCCCAGGTCGCCCCGGTCGTCGCCGCCGCCGCCCTCCCCTGCATCGTCACCTGCCGCCCGACCTGGGAGGGGGGAAAAAGCGGCTTGTGCGATGACGCCCGCGCGGACCTGCTCTTGGCGGCCATCCAAGCGCGGGCCGCGTACGTGGACATCGAGGACAAGTCCGCCGCCGCCTGGCGCGTGGCCAAGCGGCTGCACAAAATGGGCGACGATCGCCCCACCAAGCTCATCTCCAGCATGCATCGCTTCGAGCCGTGCGGGGACGATTTCTTCGCCGGAGACGACCCCCGTTCATCGGTCGAGGCGGATGTGCTGAAGGTCGCCCTCATGGTCCCCGACATCCATTACGTCCTCTATTTAATGTGTCTGAAGGACCTCTGGAAGTGTCAACTGGTGCTCCTTTCAATGGGGGAGGCGGGGCGGATCAGCCGCATCCTGGCGCCCAAGACGGGGGCGTTCCTCACCTTCGCCGCCCTGGATGCCCGATCGGCCACCGCGCCCGGCCAGATCGCCGTTGCTGAGATGATCCAGGATTACCGATTCAAGAAAATCGGCCTGAACACCAAGGTCTTCGGCGTGGTCGGCCATCCCATCGGCCACTCGCTCAGCCCCGCGCTCCACAACGCGGCCTTCGACGCCACCGGCTACGACGGGGTCTACGTCCCGATGGACGTCCAACCCGGCGACTCGGCGTTCGTCGAGTTCCTCAAAGCCGCGATGGGCGTTCGCATGCTCGACATCACCGGGCTGTCGGTGACGATCCCCCACAAGGAAAACGCCCTGCGCGAACTCCTCGCCAAGGGCGGCGAGGTCGATGCCATGGCCCGCCGCATCGGCGCCGTCAACACCATCCTCATCGAATCGCCCTTGGACGAGGATCCAGGTTCCGTCCCCGACTCACCGGAAGCCGACGCGCCCGACGATGTTTTCGACGACAACGTGGGGTTGCCGCTGCGTCTCCGGGAAATCAAGGTGGACCCGACTCTCAAGCTCCATGGTTACAACACCGACTGCCCGGCCATCCTCGACGCCATCACCCACGCGCTCTCCATCCCGCGCGACCAGTTGCGCGGCAGGAAGGTCGCCGTCCTCGGCGCCGGCGGCGCCGCCCGGGCCGCCGTCGCGGGGTTGACCCTCCATGGGGCGGTCGTCACCGTGCTGAACCGCACCCCCGAACGCGCCCGCGCGCTCGCGACGGATTTCACCACCCCCGAGCTTCCCGTGCGCGCCGCCGCGCTGACCGATCTGGCCGGGGCGTCGTTCGACATCATCATCAACACCACCCCCCTGGGCATGCACCCCGACATCGACGCATCCCCCTTCGACATCGCCATGCCCGCCCTGACGCCGGACACCGTCGTGTTCGACACCGTTTACAACCCCCTGCGCACCAAATTGCTCGCCCAAGCCCAAGCCGCCGGCGCCCGCACCATCGCCGGCATCGAAATGTTCCTCCGCCAAGCCGCCGCCCAATTCGAGCTCTTCACGAAGCTGCCCGCGCCGATCGACGTGATGCGCCAGGTCATCGAAAAAAAGCTGGCCGTGAAGGACGGGTTGTAAGTGGCGGGTCGTGGGAACGAGGTTGCGAGTGGTGCGTTGCGAGTTGCGAGTTGACAGAAGCCAGCGGCGCGTTGGGAGTTGAAGAGGAGCGGGGGCGGGTTGCAAGTGGCGCGTTGCGAGTTGACAGGAGCCAGTGGCGCGTTGCGACTAGACAGGAGCGAGTGGCGCGTTGTGAGTTGACAGGAG
>JBBSAF010000286.1:0-3782 GCA_038252525.1 Tepidisphaerales bacterium | reverse complement strand
CATTTCCGGGAGTCATTGGGCGTTTCCGGGAGTCATTGGTCATTTGTCATTGGTCATTGGTTTTTGCGAACAACGCCGCGCCGCGCTGTCCAAATGACCAAGGACCAATGACCAAGGACCAATGACCCGCCCTTTCCTATTGCGAAAACCGTTTGACTTGCGATTTCATGAACTCGTCGCCGGGCTGGAGGGCGAGCGCTTTTTTCTCCAGGTCCAATGCCTCGTTTTTCCGCCCGGTGCGGAAACGGGTTTCGGCCAGGGTGTCGAGGTACGCGGGATTCTCCGGGGCGGCGGCTACGGCGGCCTCGGCCATCGCGGTGGCCTCGTCAAGGCGTTCGCCGGCGCGGGCGCAGAACCACGCCAGATTGTTCTTGGCCTCGGGGTCGGCCGGATCGCCCTCGACCGCCAACGCCAACAGCCCGCGCCCGCGCTCGAAGGCGTCGGTGGCGGCGGCGGTTCGGCCGGCCTGTTTCACCGCCGGAACCAAGTTCATCAGCAATTCGGTGTCGGTGGGATTCAATGCGACGGCGGCGTCCAATCGGCGGTCGGCCTCGGCGTCGTCGCCGCGGGTTCGGGCGGCGTTGGCGGCATGGAACTCGATTTTCGCCCGGAAGTTCCGCAGCACCTCGGCGCCGTCAATGATCGCCAGCCCGCGCTGGATCGGATCGAAACGGCCCCCGGCCTTTTCACTGATGGCCAGCGCCAAGGTCAACTCGCGGGCCACCCCGGCGTCGTCGTGGCGCTGTTCGGCCAAGCCCGCCAAGCGGAAGCGGGCGTTGGCCGTCACCAGCGGGGAATCGTCCGCCGGCAGGGTCGCGGCCCGTCGGAACTCCATTTCGGCCTCATCAAGCCAGCCGATGTCGGCCAGGGCGTCGCCGGTTTGATAGTGCCCCATCGCCGACGCGCCCCCGCCGGCCAGCGCCCGCGATCGCAGCGCCCAGCCGGCCCACCATCGCCCCCGACGGTCGGCCAGCCGGGCTTGGACGTAATCGCCCAGCGGACGTCCGAGCCGCTCGCCATACGCCGCCACATCCTCCCGGTACCCCGGCAACGGACCGTGATCGGCGTGCAGGGCGAAGAGTTCCAGCACTGGCGCGGTGCCTTGGTCGGCCAATCGCAGGCGGTTGATGCGCTGACGACCGATCGCGGCGGCCCGTCGGTAATCGCCCTCTCCCACGGCGCGCTTGGATAGATACCGCATCACCGGCATCGCCAAGCTGCCATCGTCGGTGGGATTGGCGGCCTCGGACGCCAGGACTTTGTTGAACAAGGCCAATGCCTTGGCCTGGTTGCGGTCGATCCACCACCACCCCTGGGCGGTCCAGAGCGCCGGTTGATCGCCGTCGGCGTCGAGGTCGGCCAGTTTCGCCAATTCCGGGCTTTTGCGTCGGCCGATGAGTTGCGACGCCACCGCCCATCGAACCCTCGGGGACGGATCGAGGACGATCAATCGGAGCATCGCCTCGGTGCCGCGGAGCTCCGGCGCCTTGGCGATGAGGCGCACCAGGGCGATGCGTCCATCGGCGTCCAATTGCCCATATCGCTGCAAATAGGTTTGCACATCGACCGGATCGTCGGGGCGGTCCCAGGGCAAGGCCAATAGGGCCCGCGCGGCGCGGCGTCGGATTTCCGGGTCGTCGGAGGTTGTGGCCGCGACGATGGCCGACCGCGCCGACTCGCCCAACGTCGCGAGCCGATCGGACGCGGCCTGCCGCGCCGTCGGATCGAGCGCTCCCAGCGCGGCGACGGTTGCGGCGACGGCGCCGTCGTCGGCCCGCGCCGGCGCCACCGCGATGAGCAGCGAAAATGCAATCAACCACCGTGTCATGGCCGCGATCCTAGACCCCCCCGCCCCCGTGAAGCAAGGGCATTTATCGCTTCGCGTGGCGTGTCGCCACAAATCGTGCCGCGACAATGGTTTACAAACCCGATGATCCCCGCGAATCCGGGGCGCGGCGCATGGCGGAAGAAGGCATTTTCGGCGATAATGCCGGCTTGGCCGTTCGGGTGTCCGCGACCGGCCGAACGCGGGGGGGACGAAGCGATTTTTTGGAGTGTATCGATGTCTCAAAATGATGCGATCCCCCAGGGCGATGGCGTCCCCGTGCCCGTTCCCGCCGATGGCGTCCCCGTTTCAGCCGACGCCCTTCCGGGGACCGCCGATGCCCTCCCCGTTTCCGCCGATGCCGCCGCGCTTGGCGCCGACGTCGTGTCCGCCGACGTCGCCGTCCCGGTCAAGCCGGCCGAGGTCCATCCGCGCGATCGCAAGTACGACGAGGGGAACATCCGCGTGCTCGAGGGCGTCGCCCACGTGCGGGCGCGGCCGGGGATGTATATCGGCGACACCACCGCGCGGGGGTTGCACCATCTGATCTGGGAGATCGTGGACAATTCCATCGACGAGGCGATGGCGGGGCGATGCTCGAGCATCCTCATCAAGGTCAACGCCGATGAATCGGCCACCATCGTCGACGATGGCAGCGGGATCCCGGTGGGGATCCACCCGACCGAGAAGATTCCGACCGTCGAGGTGGTCTTCGCCAAGCTCGGCGCCGGCGGCAAGTTCGACCACGGCGCCGACAGCGCCTACAAGGTTTCCGGCGGGCTGCACGGGGTGGGGGCGTCGGTGGTCAACGCCTTGTCGGAATGGCTCGAGGTCGAGGTGACGCGCGACGGCAAGGTCCATCACATGGAGTTCGAGCGCGGCGCCAGGGCGTCGGAGCTGAAGGTCATCGGCAAGGCCGCCAAAAGCGGCACCAAGGTGACGTTCAAGCCGGACGGAAAAATCTTCCCCGATGTGATCTTCAAGTTCGAGCTGATCCAGAAACGGGCCAGGGAGCTGGCGTATCTCAACGAAGGGCTGTTGATCATCGTCGAGGACGAACGGGCCGGGAAGCGCGAGGAGTTCAAATACGACCATGGTTTGCTGGAGTACGTCAAGTATCTCAACGACGGCAAGAACACCGTGCATCCGATCATCTACTTCAAGAAGGAGGACCCCGAGAGCCAACTGATGATCGAGGTGGCGATGCAGTACAACGACGGCTACGCCGACATGATCGAATCGTTCGCCAACAACATCAACACCCACGAGGGGGGCACGCATCTGTCGGGATTCAAGACCGCCCTCACCGGCACGATCAACCGTTACGCCGAGAAGGTCGGGTGGATCAAGGACACCCGCCCGACCGGCGACGACGTGCGCGAGGGATTGATCGCGGTGCTGAGCGTCAAGGTCGCCGAGCCGCAGTTCGAGGGGCAGACCAAGACCAAGCTGGGCAACTCCGAGGTCGAGGGGTTCGTGAGCTCCTCGGTCTCCGAGCGATTGGCGAGTTATTTCGAGGAGAACCCCAAGGAGGCCAAGGCGATCTTCGAGAAGGGGATGATGGCGGCCGAGGCCCGAGAGGCCGCCCGCAAGGCCCGCGAGCTCACGCGTCGGAAGAACAGCCTCGAGGGCAACAGCCTGCCCGGCAAGCTGGCCGACTGCCGATCGAAATCCAACATCGACACCGAACTGTTCCTGGTCGAGGGCGACTCGGCCGGCGGGTCGGCGAAGCAGGCGCGAGAGCGAAACACGCAGGCCATCATGCCTTTGCGCGGCAAAATTCTGAATACCTGGGAAGTGGAATCCAGCGCAGTTATGCAGTCGCAGGAAGTGCACGACATCAGCGTGGCGTTGGGAGTAGATCCCGGGGTCGGCGATTTGACGAATCTGCGCTATCACAAGATCTGCATTCTCGCGGACGCCGACAGCGACGGACAGCACATCGCCACCTTGCTGT
>JBBSAF010000285.1:0-3802 GCA_038252525.1 Tepidisphaerales bacterium | reverse complement strand
CTCGCCGGACTCGGGGCGTCGCTCTACATCTGGCATCGCTCGATGGGCACGATCTCGGTCAGCACCATCGCCACCCCCAAGGCCGAAATCTTCTACTGGGTGACGATCATGTTCTCCCAGACCCTCGGCACCGCCCTGGGCGACTGGACCGCCGACTCCATCGGCCTGGGATTCGGCGGCGCGGCCATTGTCTTCACGGTGCTCCTGGCCCTCGTCGCGGCGGCGTATTTCCGAACCTCCATCTCGCGCACCACGCTGTTCTGGTCCGCGTTCGTCCTCACCCGCCCGCTGGGGGCCGTCGTCGGCGACCTCCTCGACAAGCCCCTCGACCATGGCGGTTTGGCCCTCAGCCGATACACCGCCTCCATCGTGCTGCTCATCTTCATGGCCGCCTGCGTGGCGATCTTTCCCCAACGCGCCGCCAAACACGCCCATTGACGATCGTTCACCGTATGTTCACACGCCTCCCCATACCGTACCCATATCGCCGCGTGTGTCGCGCGGCAAGGTTTTTCCGAAAGGAGCGCATCATGCGCCAATGGATGTTCGCCGTGCCGATGTTGGCCGCCCTGGCCGGTTATCCGATCGCCGCGACCTATGCCGCCGACGCCCCCGCCGCCGCCAAGGATGCCGACGAGAAGGACGTGACCGTCAAGATCGAAGACTGCCCCAAGGCCGTCCGGGAGACGATCAAGAAGACCGTCGGCGACGGCAAAATCGAGGAGATCGTCAAGGAGACCGAGACCGGCGTGACGCTGTACGAGGTGGACGCCACCATCGACGGCAAGGACTACGAGCTGAAGATCGCCGAGGATGGCAAGCTCGTGGCCAAGAAGCTCGAGCAGGAGGACCACGACGGCGACCACAAGGATGACAAGGGCGAAAAGTAGCCAAAAGCCCGCGACCCCGCGATCATGGGCCGGGGATCGACTGTCGATCCCCGGCCCGGTCGCTGTCAACGAGTCGTTCCCATGCGCGTCCTGGTGATCGAGGACAATCAGCTCCTCCGCGAGGCCGTCTGCCAAGGCCTGCGCGAGGCCGGTTTCGCGGTGGATTCTGCCAGCGACGGCAAGACCGGTCTGTGGCACGCCCGCTCGGCGCCGTATGACGTGATCGTGCTGGACCTCATGCTGCCGGGGTTGGACGGCATGTCGGTGCTGCGGGAACTGCGGACCGCCAAGGTCGCCACCCATGTCCTGATCCTCACCGCCCGCGACACACCCCCCGACCGCATCGCCGGACTCGACGCCGGCGCCGACGATTACCTCGTCAAACCCTTCGACTTCGGCGAGCTTCTCGCCCGCGTCCGCGCCCTGGTCCGCCGCGAATACCGATCCAAAAACCCCTCCATCGTCATCGCCGACCTCGAGATCGACACCGCCGCACGCTCCGTCCGCCGCGCCGGAAACGCCATCCCCCTCACCCCGCGCGAATACGCCCTGCTGGAGTTCCTCGCCGCCCGGCGCGGAACCGTCGTCACCCGCACCGACATCTGGGACCACGTCTACGAGCTCAATTCCGACGCCGGCAGCAATGTCGTCGATGTCTTCATCGGGCATCTCCGCCGCAAGATCGACGCGCACGGATGCCCGCCCCTCATCCACACCCGCCGCGGCCACGGCTATGTGCTGGGGACCGAGCCATGATCCGTTCGCTGCGAAACCGGCTGCTCGTCGGCGGTTTGGCCACCACGCTCGTCGTGTTCGGCGCCGCCGGCGCCGGGCTGTACGCCCTCTTGCGCGGCGCCCTGATCGGCGAGTTCGACGCCACCCTCGATGCCCAGGCCATGGCGCTGGCGTCGATGGTCGAGCGCTCGCGCGACGGCTTCCACTTCGACGCCGACGCCAACCCCTTCGCCACCGCCGACCACGACGCCCGCCCCGACTATTTCCTCATCACCGACGCCAGCGGCAACCCCATCGCCGCCTCCCCGTCGCTGCGGACCCGCCCCTGGCCCATGAACCCCGCCGCCGCCGGCTCCGCGCGACCCGCCCACGCCTTCGTCGAAATGCCCGGAGACCGCCGCGGCCGGACCGTGCGTTTCACCTTCACCCCCCGATCCGAGGACGATGCGCCCGCCACCCCCTCCGCCACCGCCCCCATCGCCGTCGCCCGCGACGCCACCGCCCTGCGCCATCGACTCAACCACCTCGCCTGGATCGTCGCCGGCGTCTTCGCAGCCGCCATCGCCCTCTCCGGCGCCGGCGCCGCCCTCGTCGTCCATCGCGGCCTGCGACCTCTGGGGACGCTGGCCGACCGCATCCGCGACCTCGGCGCCGCCGACCTCTCCGAACGCGTCGAGCTCCGCGGCGCGCCGTCGGAAATGATCCCGATCGTCACCCGCCTCAACGTCCTGCTCGGCGACCTCGAATCCACCCTCGCCCGCGAACGCGCCTTCACCGCCGATGTCGCCCACGAGCTCCGAACCCCGCTGGCCGGCTTGCTCGCCACCCTCCAAGTCACGCGCTCGCGCCGCCGCGAACCCGCAGAGTATCAAACGGCCCTGCAACGTTGCCAAACCATCGCCGAGGCCATGATCGGCATGGTCGAAACCCTCCTGCTGCTCGCCCGCGCCGACGCCCATCAACTGGCGCCGCAAACGACGCGCCTCGATCTCGCCGTCGCCGCCGGCGCCGCCTGGGCCAACCACGCCCCCGACGCCGACGCCCGCGATATCGACGCCCGACTGGATCTGCCCGCCAACGCCGCGGTGAGGACCGATCCCAAGCTGCTCGACCTGCTGCTACGCAACCTGATGGACAATGCCGTCACCTATTGCGACCCCGGCGGGCGCATCACCCTCGTCGTGACCACCGCCGACGACGGGGCGCGATTCTCCATCGCCAACACCGGCAGCGCCATCGACGCCGCCGATGTGCCCCGCGTCACCGACCGCTTCTGGCGATTCGACGCCGCCCGCGGCGCCGCCGGACACCACGGCTTGGGCCTGGCCCTCTGCCGCCGACTCGCCGACGTGCTCGCCATCGCCATGACGATCCGATCCGAACGCGGCGGACAGTTCGTGGTGGAATTGGCATTCGCGCGGGACGAGTGAAAAAAGTTGCGCGTTGCGGGTTGCGAGTGAAAGGCGATCCGCCTTGAATCCTCTCCGCCTACCTTCCTTCCGCCTACCTCCCCCCCCGCCTACCGCCCCTCCGCCTACCGCCTACCGCCTACCGGGCCAAGTTGCGGCTTGCGGGTTGCGAGTGAAAGAGGATCCGCGTTGCACCTTCTCCGCCTACCCCCCTTCCGCCTACCTCCCCTCCGCCCTCCGCCTACTTCCCCATCCGCCTACCCTCCTTCCGCCTACCGCCCCTCCGCCATCCGCCTACCTCCTCTCCGCCTACCGCCTACCGCCTACCTCCTCTCCGCCTACATTCCCTCCGCCCTCCGCCTACCTCTCATCCGCCTACCGCCTACTTCCCCTTCCGCCTACTTTCCCACCCCCATCCGCCTACCGCCCACCCGGCAACGTCGTCGGCGCCGTGTCGCCGCGAGTTTCCCCGCATCCCACCGGCAATGCCGCCACCACCGCCACCACCAGCATCGCCACGCCGAACATCAACTTCGCCACGATCCCCCACAATCTTCCCTTGGCCGCCCCCCAGCCGATCTTGGTCGAGGTCCACCAATGCTTGCCGATCATCATCTCGACGACCCCCGCGCCCAAAAAGCTCCCCGCGCACGCCCCCACCATCGTGCCCCCCCCCCGGGTCACGGGAACCCCCCGCCCACCCCCCGCGCCCCCCCCCGGCCGCCCCCCCCCCGCCCCCCCCCCGCCCGCGCGGGGCCCCCGGCGCGG
>JBBSAF010000284.1:0-3836 GCA_038252525.1 Tepidisphaerales bacterium | reverse complement strand
TCACTTCGCTTAGTTTTGATTCGACCGATTCCCCGGAATCATCGAACCCGCGCCGCAAGCTCACCGTCAGCGCCGCATCCCCCGGCAGGGCGTCCCGCACCGCCCCCAGGATCGCCGTCGCACGACGCACATCCAGCAGCATGTGCCCCCCCCGCGATTTGTTGCGGATCTTCTTCACCGGACAGGCGAAGTTCAGGTCGATCACGTCGTAACCCGCCCCGTGCAGGATCTTCGCCGCCGGCGCCAGCGTCCCGGCGTCGGCGCCGATCAGTTGCCCGGCCAGCGGGTGGTCCTCATCGTTGAGGTCGATCGACCGCCGCAGCCCCAGGCCCCCGTTCAGCAGCACCGTGTCCAACAGCGCCTCGGTCACGGCATACGGGCAACCCCGCCGCCGCGCCACCAGCCGCATGGCCCGGTCGCTGTACCCGGCCAGCCCGGCCTGCACGAACGGTTGGGCAAGTTGAATCGATCCGATGCGCACGCCCCATTCGTAGCGGAAATCCCCCCGCCTGTCGCGTGCCCCCCGCCCCTCCCCGGCGGGATACACTCCCCGTCCCTCCCTACGCCGCCTTCAATCGATCCCCGCCGGCGCGTTTGGCCTCGTACATCATCCGATCGGCGTCCACGATCAGCGCCGACAATGTCTCATCGCCGGCCTCTCCCGTCCGCCAACACAGCCCCACGCTGACGGTGATCCGTCCCGTCGTCCCGTCCCCGGTCCCGTCACCCCCCGCCGAGATCGCCGACAAAATCCGCTGCCCCACCACAATCGCCTGTTCCCTCGAACAATCCGACAGCAGCACCACGAACTCATCCCCACCGAAACGACCCACCAAATCCCCCGGCCGAACCGATTTCATCATCGCCGATGCCACATGTCGCAACACCGTGTCCCCATGATGGTGCCCCGAGGTGTCGTTGAGCGTCTTGAACCGATCGACATCGAAATACAACGCAGCCATCCCCGTCCGCTCCCGCCGCGACTTGGCCATCGCCTCCTCGGCCAACGTGGTGAACCCGTTGCGATTGAGCGCCCCCGTCAATGGATCGCGCAGCGCCGCCTCCTGCAGGTGCCCCTGCTCATCCTGCAACTGCCGCACCTCGCGCCCCGCCGCCGCGGCCTGCCCGAGCAACTCATGCACCGCGCCGACCAGTCGCTCGCTGTCCTCGGCCGCCTCATGCGTCGCCGCCTCCAAAAGCTCCGCCAACGCCAGCGCCGTCGGCGGCACCGGCTCGAAAAACCCATGGAGTCGCCCATATTCCGACTCCACCTCCGCGAGGAACGCTTCCACCTCCACCCCGCGCGATCCCGGCCGCGAACCGATGAATGCCCGCAGCGCCCCGGCGTCGTCGGCGTTCCACCCCCGCAGATCGTGCGGAAACAGCGACGCGGCATGGATCGCATCCGACAGCGCCGTGTTGCCGATCCGCTCTCGTAGGGCCTCGACGTCGTGATGGAATGCGATGGCGTCGATGAACAACTTCGGCAGTTGCAGCCGCTCGGCCAGCGCCCGTCCCAATTCGGCGTGATCGACGTTGAACATCGCCCGCTCGCGCTCCAGCCGCGCCCCCACGTTCAATGTCCTGTCCTCCAACAGCGACTGGACGATCCCCCTGTCGCACGAGAACATCACCGGCAACGCGAAATCCTGGAACAACCCCGCCATATACGCCTCGTCGGCCACCGCCGCGTCGGTCGCCATCGCGAATTGCCGCGCCGCCGCCGCCTTGCACAGGCTCGCCGTCCAGAATCCATGCGACTCGACGGCGCTGAGCCGCAGGCCGTTGTGCAATCCCGCCAGACAATGACTGATCGCCAGCGTCCGCACCGTCCCCAAACCCAACAGGTTCACCGCCACCAGCGGCTTGGTGATGTGGTTTCTCACCCCGAACCACGAGCTGTTCGCCAGCGCCAGAATCTTGCCCGACAGCGACGCGTCCGACGCGATGATCCGCGCGTACTCCACCGGCCCGGCCTCGGGCATCTTGCCCAGCGCCATCAACTTCACCGCCACCGCAGCGCTGGTCGGAAGGTGGGAAAGGCCATCGATCCGCGAACGGACACGCGCTTCCAGATCATTGCCACGCAACGGTCCGCCGGGATGGCACGAATGAGTCATGGCGTCAACTTCCGCGACTCGCCCGCGATTGATGATCGGGCGCCCCGTGGGGTGGGGCGATGGCCCGCATGGACACCGGTCCCTTGTCCATTACATCGACCAATCCGCCCGCCGAACTCTCCCGGCTTCCCCGCGCGGACCCGAATCGCATCCGCCGGGGGCGATGCGCGACCTCCCCCGCCCGCCTCCGATCCGCGAAAACCCTCACGGAACCAGCAACTGCGCCGTCTGGATCGCCTGCCCCCGGTACATCAGCCGCGTGACCCGGCTTTGCGCCGGCGCCACGAACAGCAGCGACACATCCGTCGGTATCCCCCCCTCCACCCGCGAAATCCCCGGCGCCGCGCCATCGGCGTTATATGCGACCACCATCCGCCGCGAAGCCCCCGCCCGCACCACCGCCACCGCCCCGTTGGGAGCGATCGTCCGACCGTCGTCGGTCCCCAACGCGAACTGCCCCAATGTGTCCGCCCACGCCCACTTGTCGGCGCTGGCCTCCGGCGGCGCGATCGCGCTCACCATCACCACCGTGTGGTTGGCCGGGGCATACAGCTCATCGACCGTGTATTCCCCGCTCCGCATCATCTCCACCGATTCCACCCCGTCGAGCTGCAACCGCGAAAACCGCCGATCGGTCAACGAAAACGTCCCGCCTTTAAGCCGACCCCCGCTCACCGACGCATCCGGCGTACCCACGTTGATCGCCGACGGCAACCGATTGCCCACCGCGATGACGATGTTCGACAGCACCCCCGACCCCCCGCCCGGCGCCTGTCCCGGCATCGGAACCGCCTGCGATGGCGACGCCGCCGCCCGCTGCTGCTCACCCTTGATCATCACCTGATCCGCCGGCGGCCGCCCCGATGCCACCTCCATCCCCGACAAATCCACCAGCGCCCTTCGCTTCACCGCCAACAACGCCCCCGCGCGCACCTTCAGTCCCCCCCCGGCGTTCTTTTCCAACACCTCCCCGTTGTCCACCAAAAACACCATGTTGGCGAAGGCATCGCCACCCTTGACCTCCACGAACAGCGGATCATCCGCCCGCGACCGCAGCAGCGCGGTGCCATCCGACAGCGTCCCGATGGCGAAAATCTCCTTGCCATCGACCACCACCCGCACCCCACCGGGACTGAATCGGAAAATGTCCGACTCCCCCGTCGCCTGCACATCGACCTTCATCCGCACCACCAACAGCGACTGCGATGCCGTCGTCGCCAACGTCGCCGGCAACTTCTCCGTCCGAACCGCCGCAGGCTGCGCCCATTGCTGACCCACCGTCCCGCCGATCACATACAACCCCGCCACCGCGATATCCTGATGCGACCCGGTGTTGCGCGCCACGATCCGCGCTCCCGGCTGCAGCGCCATCCGATTCGCCGCCAACTCCGTCAACCAATCGGGATGCACCGAGTCGATCGACCGATCCCCCGCCAACGAACCGGCGCTAACATGCTCGGCCAATCCCAGCGCCCAGTCGTCCACCGGCAACAGCAGCCCCGTCCGACCCTCCTCCAACGTCGCATTCCGCAACTCGCCGCTCACCGTCGCCGCCTTCAGCTGCGTCACCCCCATCAGCTTGATCGAAATCTCCCGGTCCGGCGCCAGCTCATACCGCGAATATCCCGCCACCGTCGGCCCGAACGGCAACATCTGCGCCGCGATCGTCAGCGTCCCCACGCTGAACACCCCCGCCACCACACCCATCGCCGCCCC
>JBBSAF010000283.1:0-3845 GCA_038252525.1 Tepidisphaerales bacterium | reverse complement strand
GAAGCAGCGGCATCATGCCAAGCGCATCTACGAACGGTTGAAGGCTGAGCATGGCTACACCGGCAGCCATTATCCGGTCCGGAGAACGAATGAAGGGGACGTAGAACGAATGAAGGGGACGTAGCTCTTCATCCCGGATGTGTCGCACTTTGGAACAAGGAACGAATGAAGGGGGCGTAGCTCTTCATCCCGGATGTGTCGCACTTTGGAACAAGAACGTACCAAGTTTTCATCAATCCACTGTTTTCCGCGGCTCAAACCAGCGTCGCGGCGTAACACCCCCGCACCCCACCCTCATCCCGGACTCCTGAAAATCCGCCACAACGTCGGGTCCGCAGGGGTGAATCCCTCCGGCAAGGGCATCTCCACCCAACACGCCGCCCGCAAATCCTCGGCCGATACCGAACGGTCGCGGCTGGAGTTGTAAACCCCGTAGATTCGGTCCCAGATGAGCAGCGTCCCCGCCGGCGCCGCCGCCACCGTCTCCTGGGTCCAGGGGCGCGCGATCCGCCGGTCGTCCATGTTGATGTCCAAAAAATACCCCACCGCCGGATGGGCCACCATCAGGTGCGGATAGGCCCGCTTCATCGGCCCATTCTCATACCACTCGCCGATCAGCCTCGCCTCGTCCCAACTGCGATCCAGCGTCACCGGCACCACCCGCCAGACCCAGTTGACCAAGCCCGCCGCCAGCACCGCCGCCGCCGCCCAGGCCGTCGGTCGGCGCCAGCCCAGCCGGTTGGCCGCCGCATCCCACCCCATGGCCCCCAGCACCCCCCACAGCGGTGCCACCACCAGCAGGTATCGCAGTTCCCCGTTGCTGGCCATCTTCCCCAGCCAGTGCAGCAGCGAATGGACGACCAGCACCCCCAGCGGCAACAGCGCGATCCACACCGCGCAGCGCCGAACATGGGGTGCCCGCCAATACCCCCTCACTCCCCCCGTCGCCGACAGCCCCAGCCCCATCCCGATCAGCGTGAAGGGAAACACCAACGGCGACACCAGCACCGGCAACACCCCCACGAATCGCAGCAAATACCCCTTGCCATACAGGCTGTCCCCGCTGTACGGCCAATTGTCGATCAGCCACCGCCACCACGGCCCGGCCGACCCATACATCGCCCACCCGGCCAAATCCCACCCCATCACTGGCGCCGCCAACACCGCCAACCACCACCCCTTGCGGTGGACGATCAACGCCCCCCCCGCCAAGAGCAGAAACCCGAACCCCTCCGGGCGTCCCAGCGGCAGGATTCCCGTCAAAATCGCCAGCCATCCCCACCGCCGTGACTGATACGCCCAGAACGCCAATCCCATCACCGCCGCGAACGGCAGTTCCGTCAGCACCCCGAACGAATGAAAAAACACCAGCGGCATCCCCAACGTGAAAATCGCCGCCACCGCCGGGCGCTTCAATCCCTGCCCCCGCGCGATCGCATAGGCCGAATACGCGCACACCAACGCCAACGCCAGGCTCATCCACCTCGCCCCCGCCCGTCCGCCGATCGCCGCCGGAATCGCGTAAATCCCCGTGCACAGCGGCCGGCCCCACACGTTCACGAGATAATGCGGCTCGGCGAACGCGAAGCGCGCATAAAGATAATGCGTGCATCCGTCGGCCTCGATGAACCCGCTGCTTCGCCACGCCGCCACCGCCGACAGCAGCGCGAACGCCCCCATGGCCAACACCAAGGTTCGCCACGCCGGAACATCATCCTGTTGAGATTCGATCACGGCGCCGATTATCCCTCCCCGCGCGCGGTTCGCCACAGGGCGATCACCGCCTCGGCATTGGTCTCGACCGGCGCCGCCCCGTCCAGCCAATGGACATCGGGAAATCGCCGGAACCATTTGATCTGTTTCGACGCCAATCGCCGCGTGGCGATCTTGATTTGCTCGATGGCGTCGTCGCGCCCGATCCGCCCGCCCAGATGATCGATCCACAGCCGATATCCCGTGGCCTCGGCCGCCGTCGCCGACAGCCCGCCGAAGCGTTCCATCAATCGCCGCGTCTCCTCGATCCAACCGGCCTCGACCATCTGCCGCACCCGCAAATTGATCCGGCGGTTGAGCTCGCTGCGATCCCATGTCAATCCCACCCACACCGCCGGATGCCGATCCAACGGCGCCTCCCACGTCGTTTGCAACTCGCTGATCGGCCGGCCGGTCAATTCAAACACCTCCAATGCCCGAATCAGCCGCCTTTGGTCGTTGGCATGAATCCGAAGCGCCGCCTCCGGGTCCACCTCGCCCAATCGCCGGTGCAGCGCCTCGCCGGTCTCGGCCCGCAATCGCTCCCGAACGGCTTCATCGGCCCCCGGTCCCTCGAACAGCCCGTGAAACAGCGCCTTGAAATACATCGGCGTCCCCCCCGCCGCGATCAGCGGAACGCCCCTCGCCCCGGCCTCGGCGATCACCCCGTCGGCGGTCTCGACGAACCGCGCCGCCGTGAACGTCTCATCGGCCTCCACCTGATCGATCAAATGGTGTCGCACCGCGCCCCGCTCGGCGAAGCTCGGCTTGGCCGTCCCGAGGTCCATCCCCCGGTACACCTGCATTGAATCGACGCTGAGAATCTCCCCGTCCAGCCGCTCGGCCACGGCCATCGCAAGGGCCGATTTCCCCCCGGCCGTCGGCCCGATGATCGCCAGAACCGCCGGTTGGACCGCCATCGGAATCCCGTCCACGTGAGAGCCGTTTGAAATCGCGACCAACCGTTTCAATCACACTGATAAACCCTTGTCCGTCAACCCCTTGCGACGGTCATTCAACGTCCGCTTTGTCGCGCTGTTTGAAATAGTCCCCCATCGGGAGTGAGAGTGTATCCGAGCCGTTTTTCACAAAAAAGGCGCTGGCTCGTGGCAATATGTAAAGCGATGGACATATCGCCCACTGGCTCATGTGGGGTGTCACCCTGGCACGCTCGTCCATCGCAATGCGCCGGTCGATCCCGTCGAGGCGATCCAACGCGACTTCGACACGGTTGTCGGTCGGCGTCCGGAAGGCGGCCTTGATTCATGTCCGGGGCCGCCCCGGCCTCGCCTTTCCCGCCCCCTCATTTCAATCCGGCAAATCCAACGTCTCAAACCGCTTTTGACGGTATCCCGCGCCGATGTTGATCGCCTCGATTCGGCCCACGCGGGCGCGGGCGGGGTAATGGCTGTGGCCGCAGTAGCAATGGGTCACATTGTCGTATCGACCCAGCAACCGCCCAATGGCCGACGCCCCCAAGTATGCCTTGGCGAAGTCCCACTGCGCCGAGTGCGGCGGCGGAAGCAGCTCGACGAATGGCAGATGATGCACGGCGGCGATCACCTGCCGTTTTTCCGACACGGCATCGAGATTCCGTCGCAGATTGTCCAGCAATTCCCCCAAAAACGTCTCGTCGGATCGGTGCAGTTTCACGAACTTGCCATCATTCCAGCGGGCGACGACCTCCATGGCCGATTCCGACACATCGGAGGCGCCGTCGAGCAGATCGGCGAACTGCGTGAAATGGGCGATCGCCCCCGGCGACACCTTGGCCGCATAAAACCGCTTGGGAATGCCGAGCGACGGCTGGGCGAACGAATAGTCGTACCAGCCGACCGATCCGACGATGGCGAGGTCCCCGGCGATCAGCGGGTCGGTCTCCAGCCAGCGCCATCCGATCGCCTTGGCCCGCGCCGGCCACTCGTCGGTGAAGATCGCATGGCTGTCGCCGCGCGCGGTCCACAGCTCGTGGTTGCCGGCGACAACCATCTTCTCACCGGAAATCGTGAACCGCGACAGACACCGCTCCCAGGCGTCGCCGTCGGCGGCCGCGGTGTCGCCGACGACCAGCACGCCGTCCCCGCCGGCGGCGT
>JBBSAF010000282.1:0-3848 GCA_038252525.1 Tepidisphaerales bacterium | reverse complement strand
TCGGCCAGGCTCATTTCACCGTCCTGGGCGCAGGCGAGGGTGGGGTATTGGGTGCCGACCCAGCGGAGCGAACCCTCGGCGGCGCGGCGCATGAAGATGTCCATCAGGGGCTTGCGGGCGGCCTGGGTGACGCCGATTTTCGCCGGGTCGCAGCCGGTGAGGGCCTTGGTGTTCTCCTCGGCCCAGATGCCGATGGAGACGTCGATCCGCTCGTATTCGATCACGCTGAGGGGGTTGCAGAATCGCAACTGCTCGTCGGAGGCGCTTTTGAGGAAGATTTCGTTGAGTTCCTCGGGGACCATGCGGACGGCCGGGTGGGCGCCGGCGGCCAGGGCTTGGCGATAGAGCTCGACGATGAGCGGGGTCGAGACCGGGGCGCCGCTGATGCGGACCAACTGCCCTTTTTTCACACCCGTGCTGTAGTTCACGAGCACCGACGCCAACTTTTCCAATCGCGGATCACGCATGGCGAACGATTCTAAGCGGCCCGCGCGACGATGCAAAACCGTGCGGGGGCGGTTGTGCGTCGGCTTGCGTGAAAGTCATTGGTCCTTGGTCCTTGGTCATTGGTCCTTGGTGATTGGCGGAAACGCGTCACGGGGGGCGATGTCCATCGGGTGTTGCCACTGGCAATGGACCACCGGGGAAGGGCCACTATTTCGTCCGACCCATTTCGCGGCCGCGGTCGGCGGCGGCTTTCAGTGCCGCGACGATGGTCTTGCCCATGTTCGCCTTCTCGAAGGTGTCGAGGGCGGCGGCAGTGGTGCCGCCGGGGGTGGTGACCTTGCGGCGCAGTTCGGCGGGGGTGTCGGTCGAGTCGATCAGCAGGCGGGCGGCGCCGAGGGCGGTTTTCTTGGCCATGGCGTCGGCCTGTTCGGGCGTCAGACCCATTTCGACGCCGGCGGCGATCATGTGCTCGACGAGGTAGTAGAAATAGGCCGGTCCCGAGCCGCTGAGGGCGGTCACGGCGTCCATGAGCGACTCATCCACCTCCGCCACCGACGCCGCCGTGGCGAAAATCCGGGTGGCCAAACCCGCGTCATCGGCGGTGGCATGGCGCCCTCGGGCAATGGCGACCACGCCGTCGCCGACCATCATGGGGGTGTTGGGCATGGCGCGGATGACGCGCCGGGGCCGGTCGTCGCCCAAGGCCTTTTCAATGGCGGCGGTGGAGATGCCCGCGGCGATGGAGATCACCAGGGCGCCGGGGTCCAGGACCGACCCGATCGGTCCGAGGACATCGGCCATTTGGTGGGGTTTGACCGACAGCAAAAGGCGCCGCGACCGGCGCGCGACCTCGGCATTGTCGGGGGTCGTTTGGATTCCCAGCTGATGGCTGAACAGGTCGCGCCGGACCGGCGCCACGTCGGCGGCGAGCATCTGCGACGCGGCGAAGACCCCGCCGCGGATGACGCCGCGGGCGATCGCCTCGGCCATGTTCCCGGCGCCGATGATTCCAAGCTCGTATTGCATGGCCGGGATCATACCGCCCCCGCCCGTCGCGGTGAATCGCCCGGCCCAGCGCGCCCGGCCCTCCCGACCCGACCGTCCCGGTCCATCGCCCCGGCCCCGCCCCCTCGTCCGTCGGCGCTCTTCCGTTTCGTCCGTGGGCGCTCCTGCGTTTTGCGCGCCCGCTACGCCGCCCTTTTCTTTCGTCGCCGCTTGGATATTGTTTGGCCCTTCACGAAACCCACAGGAGACCGCCATGAAGATCGCCGTGATGCCGGGGGATGGAATCGGGCCGGAAGTCGTCGGCGAGGGGCTCAAGGTCCTCGCCGCCGTCGCGTCGCAGTTCAACTTCAACTATTCCACGACGGACTATCCGTTCGGGGCCGAGCACTACCTCAAGACCGGCCAGACGCTGCCCGATTCGGCCTTGAAGGAGCTCGCCGCCCACGACGCCATCCTGTTCGGCGCCGTCGGGGTGGATCCGCGCGGTCAGTCGAAGATTCCGCAGGGGATCCTCGAGACGGAAATCCTGTTGAAAATGCGTTTCGAGCTGGACCAATACATCAACCTTCGCCCGACGAAGTTGATGGCCGGCGTGCCGACGCCGCTGGCGAACGTGAAACCCGGCGACATCGACATGGTGATCGTGCGCGAGAACACCGAGGGACTTTATTGCGGCAACGGCGGGTTTCTTTACAAGAACACCCCCCACGAGGTGGCCAACCAGATCGAGGTGACCACGCGTCACGGCGTCGAGCGCGCCATCCGCTACGCCTTTGAATATGCCAAGGCCCAGGGTCGCAAGAAGGTGACGCTGGTGGCCAAGACCAATGTGCTGCGGTTCGCGCACAATTTGTGGATGCGGACGTTCGAGGAAATCAAGGGGGACTATCCGACGATCGCCACCGACTACAATCACGTCGATGCCTGCACCATGTATATGGTGACCAAGCCGAAGGTTTACGACGTGGTGGTGACGACGAACATGTTCGGGGACATCATCACGGACCTGGGGGCGGCGATCCAAGGGGGGATGGGCATGGCCGCCAGCGGCAACCTCAATCCGACGCGGCAGGCGGCGAGCATGTTCGAGCCGGTGCACGGCAGCGCCCCGGACATCGCCGGGCGGAACAAGGCCAATCCCATCGCCACGTTCCTGAGCGTCGCCATGATGCTCGATTTCCTGGATCGAAAAGCGGCGGCGGCGGCGATTCAATCGGCCTGCGCGACGGTGGTCGCCAATCCCCGGCATCACACCGGCGATCTGGGCGGATCGGCCACATGCACGGATGTGACGGAGGCTGTTCTGAAGCAGTTGTCGGTTGCCGGTTGAGAGAAGGAGAGTGGGAGAGTAGGCGGTAGGAAGGTAGGCGGAAGGAGGAACGGAGCCGATCACGACGTTCCCAACCCGCAACCCGCAACCCGCAACCCGCAACTCGCAACTCTCAACCCGCAACCCGCAACGCGCAACTCGCAACCCGCAACGCGCAACTCGCAACCCGCAACGCGCAATCCGCAACTTCCGCCCAATAACTTACAACCCGCACCCTTTTCCCTACAATCCCCCTCATGACCGAAAAGCTCATCATCATCGGATCGGGTCCCGCCGCCTGGACCTGCGCCATCTACGCCGCCCGCGCCAATCTCAAGCCCGTCGTTTACGAGGGCGCCATCAGCGAGGACAACCGCTTGAAGGGCACGTTGCCCCTCGGGCAGCTCAACTTGACCACCGAGGTGGAGAACTTCCCCGGTTTCCCCGAGGGGATCGTCGGCCCGGAGTTGATGATGCGGATGCGCGAACAGGCCGAGAAACAAGGCACGCTGATCATCACCGAGGATGTCGTGTCGGCCGACGTTGCCGGGCGCCCGTTCACGCTGAAAGACAGCGCCGGCGAATCGGTCCAAACCCACGCCCTCGTCCTGGCCACCGGCGCCCGCGCCAATTACCTCGGGCTGGCGTCCGAGGAGCTATACAAAAACCGCGGGGTGTCGGCCTGCGCGGTGTGCGATGGGGCCTTGCCCCGTTTCCGCAACCAGCCGCTGGTCGTCGTGGGCGGGGGGGATTCGGCGGCCGAGGAGGGAACGTATCTGACCAAGTTCGCCAGCAAGGTCCACCTGGTGCATCGCCGCGACCAGCTCCGGGCCAGCGCCGCCATGGCCGAGCGGCTGTTGGCCAACCCCAAGGTGCAGCCGCACTGGTTCAATGTCGTCGAGGAGGTGCTGGGCGACGACGGCAAGGGAATGACCGCCGTTCGCCTCAAGAATGTCCAAAACGGCGTTGAAACGATCGTCGAGGCCGCCGGCATGTTCGTGGCCATCGGGCACACCCCCAACACCAAGTTCCTCGGCACGCAACTGAGGCTCGATCCCAAGGGATTCATCGAGCTGGTCGATCCGTT
>JBBSAF010000281.1:0-3857 GCA_038252525.1 Tepidisphaerales bacterium | reverse complement strand
TGTGGGGGCGCCGGCCGCTCCGTCGGGGTCTGGGGCTGGGGCGCCGCCGGGGTGGGGGGGGGGGGCGGCGCGGCGCAGCCGGGCGCTCGGGTCACGGCGGCGAGGAGCATCGCCAAGAGGATCGGGAGGATCGGGATTCGCACGCGGTTCACGAGGGGAACTTGGGCGCCTTCTGGATTTCCCATTTGCTGGGGAAATCCTCTCGGGCGAACCAGTGGCTCAAGGCCCCGATATACAGCGTTTTGCCATCCTGCTCGACGCTGATCCAAAGGATGCGGTTGTTGAATTGCGTGCCGCCGATGAAGGCGACGATCTCCCGCTCGGACCCCTGGGCCGCCTCGGACAGGAGGTATCCCTTGAAATCGGCCTCGGTCGGTCGGGTGAACGCCATCGCCCCGCCCAAGGCCGCCAACAGGATCAGAATGAGAAGTGTTTTCATGACCCGTGAGTATACACCCCTTGGTGATGTGAAAACACAGTCGCCCCTCGCCCTGGGCGGGTGGCGCGGGGCGATGGGGGCTTGACACGGGGTTTGGGCGAAATTGACAGGCTTTTGGCCCATTCCTATACTGCCCGCCTCATCCGCGGTTTGATGGGAGGATTGCGCGGCCGGTTCGATCCGGCGCCGCCGTCGCCATCATTGCGGGTGGGCGTCGCACGGCTTTTTCGGACGGAATCGACGGTTCGCGCGAACCGCCTCCCCCCCGTCCGCCGGTTCCGACCGCACACACACCCCGCCGCGGCCGATTCGCCCGCGGAGGCTTCAGGAGATGCCGACCATGGCCAAGAGCAAAGCAGCGTCCCAATCGTCCGGTTCCAAAAAGATCAAACGGGTTTATTTCTTCGGCGCCGGGAAGGCCGAGGGCAACGCCACCCAGAAGCTGCTGTTGGGCGGCAAGGGCGCAAACCTGCACGACATGACCAGCGCGGGATTGCCGGTGCCCGCCGGATTCACCATCACCACCGAGACCTGCGGCGATTATTACACGGCCGGCAAGAAGCTGCCGGGGGGGTTGATGGACGAGGTCAAGATGAACCTCGCCAAGGTGGAGAAGGCCACCGGCAAGAAGTTCGGCGATTCCAAGAACCCGCTTTTGGTCTCGGTCCGCTCCGGCGCGGCGGTGTCGATGCCGGGCATGATGGACACGGTGCTGAACCTCGGGTTGACCGACGCGGCGACCGAGGGGCTGGCGGCGCTGAGCAGCAACGCCCGCTTCGCCTACGATTCGTATCGGCGGCTGATCAACATGTTCGGCGATGTGGTGATGGGCGTCGAGCACGAGTATTTCGAGCATGAACTGACGGAACTGAAGAAGGATCGCGGCGTCGAGCTGGACACCGACCTGTCGGCCGACGACCTCAAGGAATTGGTCGCCCGCTACAAGGCGGTTTACAAGACGCATGTCGGCGAGGAGTGGCCGCAGAATCCGTTGAAGCAGCTCGAGCACTCGATCGAGGCGGTGTTCAAGAGCTGGCACACGGACCGGGCGATCCGCTATCGGCAGATCAACGACATCCGGGGCTTGGCGGGCACGGGCGTGAACGTGCAGACGATGGTGTTCGGCAACATGGGCGACGACTGCGCGACCGGCGTGGCGTTCACCCGCAACCCCTCGACCGGCGAGAACAAGTTTTATGGCGAGTTCCTGGTCAACGCCCAGGGCGAGGACGTGGTCGCCGGCATCCGCACGCCCCAACCGTGCGAGCAGATGGGCGAGTGGTCCACCAAGAGCTGGAAGGAGCTGCTGAAGATCAAGGACACCCTCGAGGCCCGCTACAAGGATGTCCAGGATTTCGAGTTCACGATCGAAAAGGGCACGATGTACATGCTCCAGACCCGCAACGGCAAACGCACGGCCCACGCGGCGGTGCAAATCGCCGTGGACATGGTCAAGGAGAAACTGATCGACGAGAAGACCGCGGTTCTGCGGGTTGACCCGGCCAGTTTGGATCAACTGCTGCATCCGACGTTCGACCCCAAGGCCGTCCGCGACGTGCTGGCGACCGGGCTTCCGGCCAGCCCCGGCGCGGCGGTGGGCAAGATCGCCTTCACCGCCGACGAGGCCGAGGAGCGGGTGAAGAACGGCGAGACCATCATCCTCGTTCGGCGCGAGACCGAGCCGGCGGACATCGGCGGGATGCACGTTTCCGAGGGCATCCTGACGAGCACCGGCGGGATGACCAGCCACGCGGCGGTGGTCGCCCGCGGCATGGGCACGCCTTGCATCGCCGGGTGCGGCGGCGTGCAGATCGACGCCAAGAACCGCAAGATGACCGTTGGCGGCAAGAGCTACGGCGCCGGGGATTGGATCAGCCTCGACGGCTCGACCGGCGAGGTGATGGAAGGGCAGGTCCCGACGGTCGATCCGTCGATGAGCGGTCCGTTCGCGCAGGTCATGAAGTGGGCCGACAAGTACCGTCGGATCAAGGTCCGCACCAACGCCGACACCCCGCACGACGCGACGGTGGCCCGCGACTTCGGCGCCGAGGGGATCGGGCTGTGCCGCACCGAACACATGTTCTTCGACCCCCAGCGCATCCACAACATGCGCGAGATGATTCTCGCCAGCGACACCGAGGGCCGAAAGGCGGCCTTGGTCAAGCTGCTGCCGTATCAGCGCGAGGACTTCATCGGCATCTTCACCGCCATGAAGGGGTTGCCGGTGACGGTCCGCCTGCTCGATCCGCCGCTGCATGAGTTCCTGCCCCACAGCGAGAAGGACCAGTCGGCGTTGGCCAAGGATCTGGGGCTGAGCCTCGAGCAAATCCAATCGCGCGTCGGGGCGCTGCACGAGCAGAACCCCATGCTCGGCCATCGCGGCGACCGGTTGGCCGTCACTTACCCCGAAATCCTCGAGATGCAGGTGCGGGCGATCATCGAGGCGGCCATCGAGTGCAAGAAGCAGGGCATCAAGGTGCTGCCGGAGATCATGATTCCGCTGGTCGGGACCGTGAAGGAGCTGGAATATCTCAAGCCGATCACCGAGGAGACGGCCCGGCAGGTGATGAAGGAGAAGGGCACGAGGGTGCCGTACATGTTCGGCACGATGATCGAGGTGCCGCGGGCGGCGCTGACGGCCGACGAGATCGCCGGGCAGGCGGAGTTCTTCAGTTTCGGGACCAACGATCTGACGCAGATGACCTTCGGATTCAGCCGCGACGACGTGAACGGTTTCCTGCCGGATTATCTGAAGAAGGAGATCCTGGAGCGCGACCCGTTCCAGAGCCTCGACCAAACCGGCGTCGGGCAACTGGTGACGATGGCCGTGGCCAAGGGGCGCGGCGTCCGCGAGGGGCTGAAGTGCGGCATCTGCGGCGAACACGGCGGCGATCCGCGGAGCGTCGAGTTCTGCGCCAACGCCGGACTCGATTATGTCTCGTGCTCGCCGTACCGCGTCCCCATCGCCCGTCTGGCGGCCGCCCACGCGGCCCTGAAGGCGATGAAGGCCGCCGTCCCGGCGAAAGCCCCGGCGAAAGCCCCGGTGAAAGCCCCGACGAAGAAGGCCGCCAAAGCATCAAAAGCCAAGCCCGCCGGCAAGGGCAAGGCGAAGCAAGCCAAGCGCCGCTGATCGCAGGGGCGACAGCGCGGGTTGAAAACCGATCGGGCGGGCCTTCGCGGGTCCGCTCGATTCTTTTTTGAATGGGAAGTGATGGTGGCGGGAAAGATTCGCGGTCGCCCCGGCTGCCGCTCCGACCGTTGGCCGACGCCGCATCGATTGGCCGACGTCTCATCCATTGGCCGACGTCTCATCCATTGGCGGGCGCCTCACCCGTTGGCGGGCACCGCATCCGCTGGCCATCGCCTCACCCGTTGGCGGGCGCCTCACCCGTGGGCGGGCACCGCATCCGCTTGCCGA
>JBBSAF010000280.1:0-3859 GCA_038252525.1 Tepidisphaerales bacterium | reverse complement strand
TGGAAAGGGAAGGCGGCACACGGCGTCTCAATACGCACCTCGCCGGTCGTCGGCCACGTTCCTTATGTCGCGGGGGCGCCTCGCCCTCGCTTGGGTCAAGTCAATCCAAGGACAACGGCGCTCAATGGCGGTTTTCACAACGTTCAAACCCCGTTTTGGCCGGTCGCGCCGCTGGACGTGGACAAGGCGTCCACGCGACAGGAGGACGCGGCGGCGCCCCCCACGTTGTGTTTGACAGCGAGGGCAAAACGCCCACGCGACGCAAGGGAGGCGGCGGCGGGCAGGGCGACGCCGGGGAAATAGTGTGAAGGGCGGTCATGGGCCGATGGGTTGGCGAGGGGGGGCGCCGGGGGTGGGGGTGGAAGGGGCGGGCGCCGGGGCGATCATCGTCGGTGCGGTGACGGGCGGATCGGTGACGGGTGGATCGGCGACAGGCGGTGCGGCGGCGGACGGGGCGGCGAAGGTCGGCGCCGGCGCCGGATCGAGGACCGCGAGTTCGGCGGCGATGGCGCGAACGCGGGCGGGATCGAAAATGGCGCGGGCGGACCCTTCGAGGGCGGCCGGCCCCAGGGGATCGGTCATGGCGCCGCGGAGGGTGGCGGGGGTGACGGAGGCGTTGGCGATGTCGACCGAATCGTCGAAGACGCGGACATAGCCGGCGCCCTTGTAATGGAGCAGGTCGGTCGAGCCGCCCACGCCGGCGGGGAGGATGTACCAGTCGATGGCGGCGTTGGTGGCCGAGGGGTGGTCGGGTTTGACGCCGTCCATGGGTCGCCAGAAGACGTGGATGAGGACGATCTGGCGAAGGGGTGTGGAAGGCGCGGGGGAGATGGCGTTGGCGTCGGGGGAGCGGTTTTCGTCGAGGGGTTCATCGACGAGGGCGATGCGATATTCGCCGTCGTCGGATCGGCTCATGTAGGCGCGGGAGAAGCGTTGGGAGAACGACGCCCCGTTGGCGGCGGTCATGGAGAGGGATCCGCCGGGAGTGGCGCAGGCGGTGGCGAAGAGGAGGGCGGCGAGAAGGGGTGGAAGGAGTCGTCGGGTTGGGATGGGCGCCATGGGGGGTACACCTTCGCATCGTGGAGGGGATGAATCAAGGGCAGTGGGCGGAAGGAGGGCAGGCGTAGGGAGGAAGGGAGGGAGACGCGGGGTCGGGGGCCGTGGATGAGGGGAGCGGCCACCGCTTGCTCACGCGGGCGGCTCGTCGAAAAGGGTCGGAGAATCAAACGGGCCGGGAGTCTTGGCGTCGGCCATGGAACCTGGCACATCGAAGATTCCCGACGCTTTTGATTTTCCCTGAAGAGCTACGTCCCCTTCAGTCTCCCCGATGAAGAGCTACGTCCCCTTCAGTCTCCCTTCCCTGCGGGAGTTGGATGAAGTGAGAAAACCCCGGCGCGCCGCGGCCTGAGGCCCGCTGGATTGGTACAGAAGGACACAAAGGTGACAAGAGAAACTTGGAAACTACTGTATAGGCAAACCTACTCATTGGAGAACAACCATGACTTATGCGGGATTTGGTTCCACCGTGCATTCACTGCTGGCCGTCGCGTCGGTGGCGCTGGTCGCCGTGGCCAGTTCCACTTTCGCCGCCCCCCCCGCCCCTTCCGAACCCACCGAGGTCGTCACCGATCTTCCGCGGGTCACGGGCGTCAAGGTGGATGGCGCCGTGTCGGACTGGCAAGGCCAGGGGCTCGTCATCCACGCTCTGGCCGGCGAAAAGCCGCTTCTTCGCAAAGGCGCCGATTTCGACGTCCTCGGCCGCCTGGGCTGGAACGACGAAGGCGTCCTGCTCCAAGTCGAAGTCACCGACTCGACCCCATTTGAGCAGGTCAATCCCGATATCATGTACGAGGGCGACTGCGTCGAGTTTTTCATCATGCCCAACGACCAAGCCCAAGGCTTCCCCCAACTGGTCGCGACCCCCGGTCGCACCAAGGACGTTACCGAAACGCGCCTGAAGGTCTTCGACTATCGTTCTCTGCAATTGAAAAAAGAGGTTCCCGCCTTCACGCCGCGCGTCGCGTGCAAGACAACTGAACGTGGCTACGTCATGGACTTGCTGTTCCCCTGGTCGAGCATCAAGGTCAAACCCGAGATCGGCGCCATCGTCGGCGTGCGTTTCGCAGTCAACGACTCCGACGCCACCGCCGCCCAGCGGGCGGGTTGGCTCAACTACAAGAAGGACGGCAACTGGTGGAACAATCTGCCCCGCGTCCGCCTGGCCGAAAAACCATCCGTCCCCAACCCCATCGCCGTCTGGGGCGGCGTCGATGACCTTCAGAGCATCTACATCAACGCCGTCGCCGAGCCCGGGCATGCCGGCAAGACGCTTTCGGTCGTCAATGGCCTCAAAGTCGTCAGTGCGCCGCTGGCCCTCGACGGCACCCGCGCCACCGCCCGGATCCTCCTGCCCGTACCTCCCCCGCCCGATGGTGTCATCCCCTCCAGCCTGACCGCCTTTCTGGACGGCCAGCCGCTGCAGTCCGTCACCCTGCCCGATCTGCCCAAGCAATACCGAGAGATGTTCCTCTCCGGGCAGGGCCGCGGACGCCCGGACGACGCCAACGCCTGGCTCAAACCCAGCGGCCCAGCCGTCTTCTCCGGCGCCGAATTTCCCAAGATCGATTACCCCGAGCCCGAACGCATTCGCAAGGTCTACGGCGACTACGCCCTCAACACCGCGTACTATGACGCCGCCTTCGCTCGCGTCACCAGGCCCACCGGCCCCGGCCGTTACGGCGCCATCACCACGGCATACAATCCCGCCGGCGACATCTTTACGCGCTACCAGACCCTCTATCGCACCGCCCCCGACGTCACCCCCACCACGCAATCGGCGGCGACCCAGATCACGCTAGCCCAAACTCCCGCCGCCAAAGGCTTCGATATCGCCAAGGCCGACCGCGACTGGTGGCATGCCCTGCGCAAGAAGATCGGCACCGCCGTCCGCTACGAGTATTTCGTCCGGCTCCCCAAAGCGTACGACGCCGACCCCCGGAAACGCTGGCCAGTTATCTTTTTCCTCCACGGCTCCGGCGGCGGCAACGATCCCAAATGGACACGCATCGGCGGCCCTCAGGGATATGCCTTGAACAACCCCGATTTTCCCTTCATCACCGTTTCCCTGCGCAGCCCGGACGGCGCTCATAATCCAGGTGGCTGGTTGGTCCCTGCCGTCGAAGACGTCATTGACCAAGTCGCCACGACCACCCGTACTGATCCCGCGCGGTACTACCTCTGCGGCTTTTCGATGGGCGCTATTGCCACCTGGGATATCACCGAAGATCGGCCCGAGCGCTTCGCCGCCGTGGCCGCCGTCGGAGGCCGCCATGGCGACCTCCAGCGCGTCGCGGCCATCAAGTACCCGCCGGCCTGGATCATCAACGGTGATGCCGACATCGCCACCACCTCCGCCGATGCGCTCCAGATGGTCAACGCCCTCAAGGCCGCTGGCGCGGAAGTCAAGTGGACCGAAATCCCCGGCGCCACGCACGGCGATTCCGGCGGCGTCGCCTTCAACTGGGACGAACTCTACACCTGGTTCCTCCAGCACCACCGGTGAACGCGGGGGCGCTCAACCCCAAGGTTGGGCGTTCCAAAATTGCGAGAAAGATGAAACGGGGACGTGACTGCTCTGTCTCGACCCTCGTCCAAAGACTCTTTTTGACCGGACCGCACGCCGAGGACCGCCCTAAACGCAGGGAAAAAACCGAAGAGGTCGCCGTGTCGTGTTGGATTTCCGAGGGTCGAGACAGAGCAGTCACGTCCCCGTTTCATCTTTCTCGCAATTTTGGAACGCCCAACCTTGGGGTTGAGCGCCCCCGCGTTCACCGGTGGTGCTGGAGGAACCAGGTGTAGA
>JBBSAF010000279.1:0-3905 GCA_038252525.1 Tepidisphaerales bacterium | reverse complement strand
TGTCGGGGGCGTCCACCTCCAAGGGCAGCCCATCGAACAGTTCCAGCACCAGAATCGCCGAGGTCACGCGGCGCAGAAGGCTTTTTTCGACGCGGAACTCGATGCTCTTCCGCAATCGCGGATAGCTGACACGCCGCCCGACCTCGTATTCGGCCTCCAGCTGATCGACGAAGCGGATGTCCCGGTCGGTCTTGCGCTCGACGTGCTTGAGGGCGAACAGTTGGCTGGTTTTGGGGTCGCTGACGGCGTAAATGACGCTGCCGGCGCCGGCCCCGATCAGGTCGAGGATCTCATAGCCGAACAACGACTTGGGCACGTCGGCGGTGCGGCTCAACAGGGATTGCGACGGTAGAACGCTCATGATCTCCCAACCTGCCCGGCGGCGCGGGCGCTTCATCGGATCGGGGGAACATCCCCCCGACGCCGGGCCGATCACGCGGCCCGCCACCTTCTAATACGGTCCAACAACCGAAACATTTAATCCGGCAATCCCCGTGCCGCCGATTTTTCGACGGACCGATGCCCCTTATATGACGGTCACGCGGGTGAGAGGGGGGAGGAGGGTTGTAAGTGGCGGGGAAGTTGCGGGGGAAGTTGCCAAGAGGTTGCGAGTTGCGGGTTGTGGGTTGCGAGTTGAAGAAAGAGGCGCCGGGCGCTCCTTTGCCAATCACCCGCCCCTTTCCCTCCGCCTACTCTCCTACCGCCCACCGCCAGCCGCCCACCGCCTTCTTTCCCTCCGCCTACTCTCTTTCCGCCCACCGCCAGCCGCCCACCGCCTACTCTCCTTCCGCCTACCGCCTACCGCCCACCGCCAGCCGCCCACCGCCTTCTTTCCCTCCGCCTACTCTCCTTCCGCCTACCGCCTACCGCCCACCGCCTTCTTTCCCTCCGCCTACTCTCCTTCCGCCTACCGCCTACCCTCTTCCGTTCCCTACTTCCACACTTTCGCCTTGAAGTCCGCGATCGCCTGTTTCAGTTGCGATTCCAGTTCCGCCGTCAGTTCCTTCTTGTCGGCCAGCGCCTTTCGCAGGGCGGCGGCGCTGTTGTCGATGTATTTCAGGAACTCGGTCTGGAACTGGGCGATGCGGTTCACCGGGATGTCGTCCAGGTGACCCTGGGTACCGGCGTAGATCACGATGACCTCCTGCTCGACATCCATCGGGCGGTACTGCGGCTGCTTGAGCAGCTCGACCAGTCGGGCGCCGCGATCGAGCTGCCGCTGGGTCGCCTTGTCGAGTTCGGTGCCGAGCTGGGCGAAGGCCTCGAGCTCCCGGTAGGCCGCCAAGTCCAATCGCAGGGAGCCGGCGACTTTTTTCATCATCTTGGTCTGGGCGTTGCCGCCGACGCGGCTGACGGAGATGCCGACGTTGATGGCCGGCCGCACGCCGGCGAAGAACAGGTCCGGTTCGAGATAGATCTGTCCGTCGGTGATGGAGATCACATTGGTCGGGATGTAGGCCGACACCTCGCCCTCCTGGGTTTCGATGATCGGCAGGGCGGTGAGCGATCCGCCACCCTTCTCATCCGACAGTTTGACCGCCCGCTCGAGCAATCGGCTGTGGAGGTAAAAAACGTCGCCGGGATAGGCCTCGCGTCCGGGCGGGCGCCGCAGCAGCAGCGACAACTGCCGATAGGCGACGGCCTGTTTGCTCAGATCGTCATAGACGACGAGGGTGGCCTCGCCCTTCCACATGAAATACTCGGCCATGGCGCAGCCGGCGTAGGGGGCGATGTATTGCATGGGCGCCGGGTCGGCGGCGCCGGCGAGGACGATGGTGGTGTATTCCATGGCGCCGTTGGCCCGCAGAACCTCGACGATGCCGGCGACGGTCGATTCTTTCTGCCCGATGGCGACGTAGAAGCACTTCACGCCGCGACCCTTCTGACTGATGATGGTGTCGATGGCGATGGCGGTTTTGCCGGTCTTGCGGTCGCCGATGATGAGCTCGCGCTGTCCGCGTCCGATGGGGACCATGGCGTCGATGGCCTTGATGCCGGTTTGCAGCGGTTCCTTGACCGGCTGGCGCTCGGCGATGCCGGGGGCGACGATGTCCATCTTGCGGGTTTCGCTGCTGGCGATGGCCGGCCCGCCGTCGAGCGGGCGCCCCAGCGGATCGACAACCCGCCCGATGACCGCCTCGCCGACGGGAACCTCCAGCAGCCGCCCGGTGGACTTCACCCGCTGGCCTTCCTTGATGTCCAGGTAGCTGCCGAAGATGACCGCGCCGATGGCATCCTCGTCGAGGTTGAAGACCTGTCCCATGACCCCGCCCTCGAACTCCAGCAATTCGCCGGCCATGGCGTTGGCCAAGCCGTAGATCTTGGCGATGCCGTCGCCGACCTCGATGACGGTTCCGACCTCGCTGATGTCGAGTTGTTGCTCGAATCCGGCGATTTCGCGTTTCAGGACGGTGGTGATTTCCGCGACGTTCAATGCCATGTCCGCTTCCTCTTGGGTTTCGATTCGCCCCCGGAGGGGCCGATCGTTCTATCGCTATCCGTTCGTTCGCCGCTTGGGCGCGCTTACCTTGGCGCCGCCGCCAGCAGTTTTTCCCGCATCGCCGACAGTTGCCGGCGGACCGAGGCGTCGATCCGCTTGTCGCCGAACTCGATGACCAGTCCGCCGATGATCGACTCATCGACCCGCTGGCTCACCACCGCCTCCTTGCCCAACGCCGAGCCGATGCGCCCGGCGACCTCGGCCAGTCGCTGGTCGTCGAGCGGCCGGGCGACCGTCACCTCCACGTCGATCCGCCCGCGCTTTTTCGCCAGCAAATCGTCATAGGCGCCGGCGATGTCGGGCATCAGCCCCATCTGCCCCTCGCGGTCGACGGCGTGGACGAACTTCCAGCCCAGCTCCGACAGTTGCGCCTTGAACACCCGCTCGACCACCGCCCCGCGCTCATCGGCGCTGATGATGGGGTCGGCGAAAAAGCGGGCGATCTCCGGCGATTCGGCGATCACCGTCCGCAAATCGGCCAATTCGGCGGCGATAACGTCGGTCTGGCCGCGTTCGTCGGCGACCTCCAGCAGCGTGACGGCGTACGCCATCACCGTCGGGGAAAAATGAGTGTTGGTTTTGCCCATGACGGTCTTCAGGCCCGGTTGAGTTTCTGGATTTCATCAAGCCCGGCGTTCACCAAATCGCGCTGATCGTCGGCGTTGAGGTTCCGGCGAAGGATCTTCTCGGCGATGGCGGTCGATAGCTCGGCGGCCTTGTCGTAAATGTCCTTCACCGCCTGTTGCCGGGCGGTTTCGATCTCGCGGTTGGCGCGTTCCTTGATCTCCTCGCCATCCTCCCGGGCACGCGCCTGGATGCTGGCGGCCACCTTCTCCCCCTCGACCGTCGCCGATGCGATCAACTCGCGCACGCGGTTCTCGGCGTCGGCCATTTGCTTGTTGTATTGCGCCAAGGTGGCGTTGGCCCGGTCGCGGGCGGCCTCGGCGTCGGCGATGTCCTTGCGGATTCGCTCCTCGCGGGCTTTCAGCCCCGCCAGCACGCCCTTCCACGCCGTCGGATAGAGCACCGCCAGCAGGATCAGGAAAATCAGCACCACCCAGACGGCGGTGTTGGCGTCGAACTCGATGACCTGATGCTCCTCGTCATGGGCGCCGCCGGCCACGCCGACAGGGGCATCGGTCTGCCCGGCATGACTCGGAAGGGCGTTCTCGGCCGACTGTTCGGCCGATCGGTCGGCCGATCGGTCGGCGACGCGGCGCTCGCCGCGGGTTTCGCGCGGGCCGACGCCGACCTGCGCCATCGCCGGGGCGGCGCCCAGGGCGAGCATCGCGCCAAGGGCGATCATCGCCGGCCACAACCAAAGTGTTTTTCGGATCATCATGGGGTTCCTCGCGCGGTCGCGTCGTCGGTCCATAAGGCCCGTCGGGCGCTGTTCGCGCCCGGC
>JBBSAF010000278.1:0-3909 GCA_038252525.1 Tepidisphaerales bacterium | reverse complement strand
GAGGCGCCTCGCCCCCGCGACGTGCATTGCGAACTCCCTTCCCCAACCACCGGCCACTTTCCCCCTGCGCCCCCCGTCGCCCATCGGCTACCATGCCTCCATGGCCCACCGCCCCGCGCCGCCGGAACCCCACGCGATGCTTTGCGAACATTGCGGGTACATCCTCGACGGACTCCCGCCCGGCGGCGCCTGTCCCGAGTGCGGCCAACCCATCGCCGACAGCGATCCGACCTTACGCCATCCGTCGGCATGGCAGATCGCCCCGCGCGGGTCGCGCCGCCGGGCGTTTCGCCGCGACAGCCGGGAAATCCTGCTGCATCCCACCCGATTCTTCCGTCATCTCACCCTCCACGGCGCCGGTCCCGCCGCCCGCGCCTTCGCGCGCCGGCATTGGATTTTGTCGTCGATCGTCTTCGCCATGGCCGGCGCCATCCACATCGCCTGGTTCTACGATGTCCCCCTTTTCATCGTGGTGTTCCCCCTTCCCCTGGCGCTGCTGACCTACGGTTTCCTCGCCGCCACGACCGATTTCGCCGGGTTCCTGACCGCCTATGAAGCCCGCTATCGAGGATTGCGATTGCCCACCCAAACCGTCCGCATCGGTTTGTATTACCATTCGGCCCATTACCTGCCCGTCGCCGGCGCCGCATTGCTCCTCACCGGCGCCCACGATGCGGCCACCCATGCCGGGGCGCTGCGAAATCTGCCCGACGCCCATGTGATCTATCTCTACGCCTTGGCCGGACTGGTGATCGTCTCGGCGGGCTATTTGTTCTGGACCTACTGGATTGCCATGCGCAACTTGATGTATGCCAACGGATAACGACACCAACGCGCCCGACGAGGCCAACGCGCCCAATGGTGCCAACGCGCCCGACGACACCACTGACGACGCCACCGCCCCCGACGACACCCACACCGCCGGCGGTGCCCGCGCCGACTCGCCCGGCAACTTCACTTTGGCCCGTCGGATCGTTCTGACGATCCTCGGCGTGGCGATCGCCGTCGGTGCGGTCCTGGTGTTCGCCACCCCGACTGGACGGGCGATCCTGGCCGATCCGCATCAACTCGGCAAGAATGTCCATGCATTTGCGGACAACCACGCCATTTTGTCGCCGGTGCTGTTGATCGGCCTCTATGGATTGATGACGGTGCTGGCCATGCCCGTCTGGTGGCTGCAAGTGCTGGCCGGATATGGATTCGGGTTGTTCATGGGCACGACGTGGTGCCTGGGGGCGGCGGTCGGGGCGGCCGTGGCGGTGCTGAAAATCAGCCACTGGATCGGGGCCGACTGGTTCCAAAGCCATGTGGAATCAAAAATCGCGCGGCTCCAAAAAATCGACCAAGCCATGGGCCACAACGGCTTCCTCGTGGTCCTGTGCCTGCGCTTGATCCACGTCCTGCCGTTCGGACTGAGCAACTATGTCATTGGCCTGACAAGGGTTACGGCCACCGAGATCGCCGCCGGCACGCTCCTGGGCAACATCCCGGCCATCGCCTTCTACGTCACCCTGGGCGTCGATCCCAGCCTCATCCAGCGCCCGATCTTCTGGCTGGCCTTGATCGCAATGCAGATCGTCCTCCTGATCCCCGTGGCCATTCGATATTGGCGCCCGGATTATTTCAGACGGATCGGACTGGAATGAACCTTCCGCAAAAAAATATCGCCCCGCCAAGTGGGTGTTTGGCGGGGCGACGGAGGGAAAAAACCGTTGGCAGTTGGCAGTTGGCGGAAGACGCGGCAGGCTTGTCCGCCGCTTTCAACTCACAACTCACAACTCACAACTCACAACTCGCAACTCGCAACTCACAACTCACCATTCACTTATTCATCCCCGGCCGGCTGGTCTCCGGCATGCCATCCTTGTTCAGCTTGGGTTGCGGACGCGGGGTGGCGGTGTTGGCCGGGGCGCTGTTGACGGCGGCGCCCTTCACGGTCGTCGGGAGAATCAGCACCTCGACCCGGCGGTTCTGGGCCTGTCCGGCGGCGGTGGAGTTCGGGGCGATGGGGTGCTGATCGGCATAGCCGATGACCCCGATGCGATTGGCGCCGACTCCGTCGGAGACCAATGCGGCGCCGACCGCGATGGCGCGGTGGGACGACAGGTACCAGTTGTCCTTGTGACCCTTCTGGATGGTCATGGGGTTGCGGACCGGCTGGTTGTCGGTATGCCCGGCGATGAGCAGCTCATATTGGCTGGCCGCCGGACCGCGGAGGATGGCAGAGAAGCGGTTGATGACCTCCTTGGCCTTGGGTGTCAGTTCGGCATCGCCGACGGCGAAGGTCACGTCGCTCTTGAACTTGACGATGCCGCGGGCGGCGTCGAACTCGACGAGGTCGGGATTTTGGCGGGCGAACTCGGACAGTTCGTTGCTGAGCGCCTCGGGCAGCGGGCTGACGCCGGCCGGACGGTTGAGGGCGTCTTGGTATCGCTTGTTGAGCTCGTCGAGCCTGGCCCGCAGGTCGGCGTTCTCCTGAGTGAGGTTGAGGAGCATGGCCTCCTTGGAGCCGGTGGTGCCGCTGATGGCATCGAGCTGGCGTTGGAGCACATCAAGGCGTCCCTGGGCATCCTGGAGCTTGCCCTGGGCGGTGCCGAGCTGCTCGGAGATGCGGTCGCGCTCCATTTTGAGGGCGTTGTATTTTTCGGCGGTGACGCAGCCGGTCGCAAGGGCGGTGACGGCGGCGAGGGAAAGAATGCGTAACGTCCGTGTCATGCGGCCTCCATGGGGGTCGAATTGTCGCGGCCGGCGTTTTGTACGCGGCCGGGGGGTAACGATCGCGGAAATCGGTGAAAAAACCGCCTGTCGCTTCCCTGTCGATCTCCCGACGACGATCACCCAAATTGCCCGTCCGTCAGGATCGGCATAGTGTGCGCCGTCGCGCCCGATTTGCAAGGGCGAGTCCGATAAAAAACAGAAAAAAATTGTGCTGCGTGCGATTTCGGGGTTGACAGATGCGATTCGTCTCCGGGCAGCGAGTTCCAAGCGAAAAGACACGCCCCTTCAGGCAGGCGCGCCCGAGGCCCTCCCGGCATCTCCCCCCAAATAAAAGTACCTGTCCCCTTTAGATAAAGGGGACAGGTACTTTTATTTAAAGGGGACAGGTACTTTTATTTTCGGCTCTTGCCGGCGATCAGGCCGATGACGAAGAGCACGATGGCGAGGACCAGGCCGATGGCGAAGATGAACCAGACGCTGCGGGCGCCGTTGTCGGTGACTTGGTTGACCATCGCGGGGTAATAGCCGAGCACGGCGGCCATGACGATGAACCCGCCGAAGATCACCACCGCCGCCGCCGCCAATGATGCCGCCGCCAAGGCCGGCGCCATGGGGTCGGGGGCCTCGATGTAGATGGGGGCGGAGATGACGGCGCCGCCGCCGCCGGAGAGTCCGGCCATGCCGGCGCCGGTTCCGCCGGCGTTGGAATCGACCAAGGTGGGCGCCGTTCGGCGCGGGGCCGGGGCGCCGGGCTTGGCGATGTCGTCGAGCAGTTCGGCGCCGAGGCTGGTGTCGTCGCTCTCGCGGGTGAGATCGAGCAATCCCGAGCCGGAGCCGACGCCTTCGAGGTTCACTTGGTCCTGAAGGCTGGCGCTCATGGCGGTCTGGGCCATGGGATCGACGCGTTCCACCTCGTCGGGACGGAAGACGGTGACGCCGGAGCCGCCGGAGGCCGACCCGCCCAGCCCGCTGCCGGTGGCGGCTCGACCGGGGGAGGGGATGCCGCCGAGGGAGCCGCTGAGGCCGAGGTCGGTACCGCTGGCGGTGTCGTCCTTGAGTTGGGCGCCGCCGGTGGCGTCGGTATCGCCGAGGGTGATGCTGGTTCCGCTGGCGTTGCGGCTATCGACCAGTCCGATGGGGGCGCCGGAATCGGAGGGACCGAGGTCCACCTGGTCGAAGTTGCCGCCGCCG
>JBBSAF010000277.1:0-3942 GCA_038252525.1 Tepidisphaerales bacterium | reverse complement strand
TGGCGCGCGGCCCGTGGCCGGCGAGGCCTTCCGCAATCCCGCCGCCGTCGGCCCGGTCAAACCCGTCGGACCGGTGGACCAGCCCGGTTCGGTGCTGCCCGCGCCCCCGACGCCGGCGAAGCCCGACGAGTCGGTGCGATCGGTCTCGCCCACCGTGGCGGCATCGGTCAAAAGCCCCGCCGAGGAATCGCCCGACCCGGCCGCCGGCGCCGCCGCCACCCGCCCATCTGCCACGTCGCCGACTACCTTGGCCACCGGGCAATACCTCACCGTCGGCGCCGTCGTCGCCGAGGTCAACGGTGTCGCCGTCTATGCCGACAAGGTGCTCGCCTGGGTCGAGAAGGACTTGGCCGCCAAGGCCCGGCAGATGCCCGAGTCCGACTTCCGGCGCTATGCCGCCGGGCAGCTCAACAAAAGCCGCGACTATTTCATCAACAACGAATTGGTCTTCGCCGCCGCCCAGCGCAGTCTCGACGCCAAGGAGCGCGAGCTGGCCGAGGCCCTCACCACCAACTGGCGCCAGCGAAAGATCACCGAGGCCGGCGGATCGGTCGAACTCGCTCGTCGCCAGGCGTCGGCTCAGGGACTCTCCTTCGAGGAGCTCGTCAACGAGCAGTACCGCACCTTCATGGCCCAGATCTACTACCAGAAAAAGGTCATGCCGCGCATCCAGATCTCGGCCATGGATTTGCGCGACTATTACCGCGATCACCTGTCCGATGAGTTCACCGACCACGATCAGGTCCATTTCCGGCTCATCAAGATCGACCCGCGCGAGACCGGCGGGCGCGAGCAGGCGATCGCCAAGGTCAAGGAGATCCAGGATCAGGCCGCCAAGGGATTCGATTTCGTGGAATTGGCCAAGACCCACAACCGCGATGAATCGCTCCAGCGCGCCGGCGGCGATGTGGGTTGGGTGGACAAGAACGCCTTCCGGCTCGAGAAGGTCGAGAAGGCCGTGTGGGCCTTGCAGCCGGGGCAGGTGACGAGCGATTTCGTCGAGGAGGACGGCGTGTTCTACGTCGCCAAGCTCGAGGAGCGCAAGGTCGGTCGCGTCGCCCCGTTCGAGGATCCGGCGGTGCAGGACACGATCTATGGCAAGCTCCGCGCCCGTCAGTTCAAGGTGCTTCAGGAAAAGGCCGTCGAAGCCCTCAAGCGCGACGCGATCATCGACCTGAAGAACGACAACCTCGAAATCGTCCTGGAAATGGCGATGCAGCGGTATCCGGCGTGGCTCAAGGGCGCCTGAACAACGCGGGGGGGCGCAGGACTCGTCACTGAATCGCCAGCGCCGAATCCCGCCCCTTTTTCATGGCGGGCGCCCATCTCCCCCGTCTCCCGCCGGCGTTTGCACCATCTCCCGCGCGGAATGCCGCGTTCATGCCTCGACGTGCAGATCATCCTTCGGCCGCCATCCGTACTGGCGCTCGATCACCTCCAGGTCCACCAGGCACTTGAGCTCCTCCGCCGGGCGTTTGAGCGCCACGCCGGGATAGAGTTTCAGCGCCTCTTCCATCGTGATGTTGAACACCATCGTCGCCGCCGCCGGCTGCACGACCGTGAACCCTTTTTTCGGCCTGCGGATCATCGCCAACACCAATTGGGTCGCGTCCTCGTAGCTCATGTACGTCAAGGCCTCGTCCAATGCCACGTTGCGATGCAACGTCTGCCGCTGGTTGCGGAAGAACTTGAAGCGGTCCCGTGGCGCCATGTACGGGAAGCGGATCGCGGCGGTGTCGATCCCGTTGACCCGGCTGTACATCTCGAGCAGCACCTCGCCGCAGCGTTTGCTGGCGCCGTAGGTGTTCTCGGGATGCGGCGGGGTGTCGCCGTCGATGGGCAGATAAGGCAGGCACCCGGGCGCCTGGATCGGCAGGTCGGGATCGTACACCCGCGTCCCCATCACCACCTGGATCGAGCTGGCGAACAGGATGTGCTTGACGCCCATCTCCGCCGCCGCCTGGAAGACGTTGACGTTCAACGCGTTGTTCTCGACGAACAGCGACTGGGGATCCCGCGAATGGGGGTGGGGATTGTTCCCCAGGTGCACGACCGTCTCGACCCCCTCGACCAGGCGATAGCACGCCTCGCGGTCCTTGAGGTTCACCACCTCCGTCCGCAGCGCGGAACCGGGTTTGGTGAAACGATCGGTTTTGCGGATCTCAACGCCGCCCTCGACCAATGCGGCACAAACGGCCGAACCGAGCCGGCCATTGGCGCCGGTGACCAAAACGATGCTCATGGATGTCCGTGTCCTTGGTGTGAAAGCGTCCATTATCGCCGAAATTCCCGATTCGGCAATGCCCCCCGCGCGACAATCCCCCGCGCTCGCTTCAGCGCGAGCGCCCCCCGGCGGTCTGCGTCGGTGTCGCATCGGACCCGGAATCGGCCAGGATCCCCGCCGCCATCCGACGCACCGCCGCCACCGACATGTTGTGCCCCGGACAATCCGTCGGCTTGGTGTCGCCATGCCCCAGCACATGGTCGGACGGGATGCGGTACGTCTTCATCAGATACGCCACCAGTTTCGCCAACGATCGCATCTGGGCGGCGGTGGGGCGGTCGATGTCGAAATTGCCCACCAGGCAAATCCCGATCCCGAAGTCGTTGAACTTGTTGTCCGGCGTCTTGGCGTGGGCCCCCCATTTCTGCTTCGGCCAGCGCGGGCCCACCTCGATCTGACCGTCGGCGGTGTCGGTGCCGTTGCCGATCACGAAATGGTATCCCAGCTCATCCCACCCCTTGGCCTTGTGCATCTTGTCGAACGCCACCGCCCCGCCCGACGGGCTGGCGCTGTGGTGGATGATGATCCACTTCCATGGCCGCGCCGCCGTCCCCGGAATCCACGCCTTGGGGATGCCCGCCACCGTCGCCACCGGCGGGCGATACGTCGGACGCGGGTTGGCCGGAACCGGCGTCGCCGTTGCCGGCGCGGGGGTGCCCGCCGAGATCGTCGGCGCGTTCAGCGTCGGCGGAGGAACCGATTGCACCAGCAGCGATTGTTCAGCGCAGCCCGCCGCCCCCAGCAAGGCCGCCAGCAAGAATCCGAAGCGATGATGAGCCATCCCTGGCACTCCCGAAAACGAGGCGAAACCCATTCGCCCCAGTGCGATACCCGGCATTGTCGTCCAACCCGCGGGGCATTGTCGTCCAAGCGGTGGGCCTTTTCGTCCAACCCGCGGGACATTGTCGCCCAACCGATGGGCCTTGTCGTCCATCCCGCGGGATATTGTCGGCACAATGATGGGCCTTGTCGCCCAAGGCGCGGGACATTATCGATCTACGCGCGGGAGACTGTCATCCAACCCGCAGGCATTATCGCCCAACCCCGGGACATTGTCATGCAATCCGCGCGATATTGTCGTCCAACCCGCCGCGCGTTTCCACCGGACGCGCGATCGCGTCGCCCAAGGTGGATACGCTATTTCTCGCCCATGGTTCGGATGATCGACCGCAAATCCCCCACCTGCGTGATTTTCAGCCCGAAGTTCTCCCCCACCTTCACCGTCTCGCCCACCGCGATGGCCTTGTTGTTCACCAGCAACTCCAGTGGCTCGTCGCTGCCCTTGTGGAACTCGATGATCGCCCCCGCCCCCAGCCGCATCACCTCCGACATCGACAGCTTGCGCTCGGCCAACTTCACGATCAGCGGCACCTCGAGGCGCAAAATCCGCCCCAGTTCGCCGGGCGAAGCCTCGGACGATGCGAGCGAACGATGGGAATGCACGACCGCCAACGGCCACTCCGCGGACAAACCACCCCAACCCCGATCTTATCGGCACAACCTCGCCCCCGCCACCAACCCCCGCGACCTCCGCCCCGGCCCCGGCAACGGCATCAACGAGCCGCGCCCGTTTCCCCATGCGCGCCCGCAATGGAAGCGGTGGCCCTCCCCCCATTCCCCGCCCCCCCCCGATTCCGCCCACTGCCTACTGCCGACTA
>JBBSAF010000276.1:0-3946 GCA_038252525.1 Tepidisphaerales bacterium | reverse complement strand
TTCCGACCCTTTTACGGGTCGTGCAGCCTGCCCACGGGTAGATCACGTGGTTTCGGGTCATATGCCCGCGACTTGACGCCATCTTAAGGCTCGCTTTCACTACGGCTCCGGTGCGAAAACACCTTAGCCTCGCCGCAAACATATACTCGCCGGTCCATTATGCAAAAGGTACGCCGTCATCCATTGCGTCACGGTTTAACCCGTGGGCCATAGGACTCCGACCGCTTGTAAGTGTGTGGTTTCAGGTACTTTTAACTCAGCTAAAAGCTGTGCTTTTCATCGTTCAATCGCCCTACTGGTGCGCTATCGGTCATCGAGGAGTATTTAGCCTTGGCCGGTGGGCCGGCCAGCTTCGCACGGGGTTCCACGAGCCCCATGCTACTCTGGTACGCCTCTCAACGCCTATTACGGATTTCGCCTACGGGGCTTTCACCCGCTCTGGCCGATCTTTCCAAATCGTTCGGCTATCCGCTTTTCAGCTCAAGGCGCCCGCAACCCCGGGACGAATCCCGGTTTGGGCTGTTCCGATTTCGCTCGCCGCTACTCACGGAATACATGTCTGTCTCTTTTCCTGCGGGTACTTAGATGTTTCAGTTCCCCGCGTTCGCTCCCGACCGTCTATGAATTCAACGGCGGGTGACTGAGGGTTGCTCAGCCGGGTTTCCCCATTCAGAAATCTCCGGATCAACGCTTGTTTGCCAGCTTCCCGAAGCTTATCGCAGGCTACCACGTCTTTCTTCGCCTCTCGATGCCAAGACATCCACCACACACCCTTAGTAGCTTGACCGCATTTATCGATCACCGTCAAACGTCCGAATCCGAACTCGACCGCATCGTTCCCGAAGGAACTCCGAAGTCGAAACCGGACTTGGCCGCATTCACCGGGCGTGGTGGACGGGCGGGAAGGCCATACAGCGCCATCCCATGACCATAACGGGTCACTTTCATCGCCAAAAAGGTGCTCGACGACATCCGCCCGACGGAAAAACAATACGCGGAGTGGGGATCACTCCATGCAGGGGCGGAGGTCGCAGATTCTTTACCTAATATTGAACCTCGTATTCACTTGTCAAAGAGCACGATCCGATCCGATGCGATTCCAATCCGTTTCACGGGACGGAAACCTCATCCGATGATATCGTCCGCCAAATGCGGATTGAAACGTCGTCTCGTGACGGCCTTTCGATCCAAACTCGACCGACATCATTTCCCGAGCGGTCCTGGCCGCTTTTCTCATTCGGGCCACCGGATCGTCCGGCGACCCCAAACATAAGGGGGGTGGCCAAACCTACCGGGGCGGGAAGTCACTGATTTGATGCTGCATCAAACCTTTCACTTTGCTTTCGCTGCCGCAAACCTTCCTTCGTCACTTTCATCCCTCGTTCGTGTCGCATTCGCGTCACGTGAGGCGGCGAAGTATAGGTTTCTTTTTCGTCTCGTCAAGGCCTTGTGATGAACTTTTTTATTTTCAACACCCGCCGGCCCGAACGGCGTCAACTTTTTATGTCCCCGAACCGTTTTGCGGTGCGACGACGGAGGGAAGAATAGGATGCCTTGGGGGAAATTGCAAGCGACGCAACCATGAATCGCAAAATGGTTGAAAATCGTCGGCGCCGGGACGCGGAGCGGAGGAGGAATCGGGCTGAACGGAACGGGCCTTCCCGATCGCCCGGTTGTGGCTTACGATTCATCCTCGATGGGGGTTTCATAGCGGAGCGAAACATGAAAAAGAGCATGGCAATGGCGGCGATGGCGTTGGGTTTGGCGGGTTCGATGGCGTCGGCCGGGCCGGCCACCCGTCCGAGCACCCGCCCGGCGGAGGAGTCCTCGGCCGCGGCGGCGATCCCGCCGCGGCCGACGGCGGAATCGACGGCCCGAACGACGCCGTCGGGACTGAAGATCATCGAGGTGGCGCCCGGCGACTCCAAGGCCCGCAATGGCGACATCGTGGTCGTCCACTACACCGGAACCTTGGAGAACGGCACGAAGTTCGACTCGTCCCTTGACCGGGGCAAGCCGTTCCAGTTCACCTTGGGCGCCGGAAGCGTCATCAAGGGGTGGGATGAGGGGCTGGTGGGCATGACCGTCGGCGAGAAGCGCAAACTCGTCATTCCGGCGGATTTGGGCTACGGTCCCCAAGGCCAAGGCCCGATTCCGGCCAACGCGACGCTGCTGTTCGATGTGGAATTGGTGGGGTTGGTGAGGCTGGAGGGGGGGAAGTAGGGGAAGTTGCGGGTTGGGGGTTGGGAGTTGGGAGCGGAACGGATGCCTCAGCCGTTTTTCCCGGATACTTTCCTTCCGACTACGGCGAGACTGCGTTCGCCGAAGTCCGCTGGGGGGTGGCGGGTTGCAAGTTGTAGGTTGTAAGTTGCAAGTTGTAAGTTCCGGGCCATGCTGTACTTACAACACAGACTATGGCGCCGACCCAATGAAACAAACGCCCCCGGCTTCATCGGCCGGGGGCGTTTGTTGTTGCGGGGAGGGTGCGATGCGCGCCTATGCAAGGGTGCCCATTTCCATTTCGTGCAGGCCTTTGCCGGAGGGGACCATGGGGTAGACGTGCTCCTCGGGATCGACGTGGAAGTCGGCGATGACCGGGCCGTCGTGGGCCAGCATGTCGGCGACGGCCTTGGCGACGTCGGCTTTGTGGTCGCAGCGGATGCCGCGGATGCCGCACGCCTCGGCCAAGGCCGCGAAGTTGGGGTTTTTCATGACCGTCTGGCTGTATCGCCGGCCATAGAACAGGTCCTGCCACTGCTTGACCATGCCCTGGAACTCGTTGTTGATGATGACGCACTTCACCGGGATGTTGTATTCGGCGATGGTGGGCAGCTCGAACATGGTCATTTGGAAGCTTGAATCGCCGTCGATGTCGATGACGGTCCTGCCGGGGCAACCCAGCGCCGCGCCCATGGCCGAGGGCAGCCCGAAGCCCATGGTGCCCAGCCCGCCGCTGGTGATCATCTGACGGGGGAATCGCCAGCGATAGAACTGGGCGGCCCACATCTGGTGCTGGCCGACGCCTGTGGAGACGATGGCCTCGCCGCGGGTCTGTTTGGAGATTTCCTCGATGACCTGCTGGGGCTTGGCGAGCTTGGCATCGTCGAAATACTTGAAGGGGTAGCGTTTCTTCCAGGCGTCGACCTGGGCGAACCACTCGGTGCGGTCGCGGTGCTCGATATATTGGAGCATTTCCTCGATGCACTGTCGGGCGTCGCCGACGACGGGGATGTCCACATCGACGTTCTTGCTGATGCTCGAGGGGTCGATGTCGAAGTGGATGATCTTGGCGTTGGGGGCGAAGGTGGCGAGATTGCCGGTGACGCGGTCGTCGAAGCGGGCGCCGATGGCGATGAGGCAATCGGATTCCTGGACGGCGTAGTTGGCGTAGGCGCTGCCGTGCATGCCGAGCATGTGCAGGGCGCGGGGATCGAGCTCGTCGAACGCGCCCAATCCAAGCAATGTCGTGGTGCAGGGGATGTTGCCTTGGACGGCGAGCCGGCGGATGGCGTCGGTGGCGCCGCTGATGATCGCCCCCCCGCCGACGTACAGCACCGGGCGCTGGCTGCGGTTGATGAGTTCGGCGGCCTCCTGGACCTGCTTGGCGTGCCCGGAATGCGGGTGATTGCGTTGGCGCTTGAGCAGATGGGCCCGCGGGGTGTCATCGACCTCGTCGGGGCACGCCATGGTGGTGATGTCCTTGGGCAGGTCGATGAGCACCGGGCCGGGCCGGCCGCTGGTGGCGATGAGGAACGCCTCGTTGATGATGCGGGGCAGCTCGCGGATGTCCTTGACGAGATAGTTCCACTTGGTGCAGGGGCGGGTGATGCCGGTGACGTCGGCCTCCTGGAAGGCGTCGTTGCCGATCACCTTGGTGGCGACCTGCCCGCTGATGACGACCATGGGGATCGAGTCCATCTGGGCCGTCGCCATCGGCGTGATCATG
>JBBSAF010000275.1:0-3962 GCA_038252525.1 Tepidisphaerales bacterium | reverse complement strand
TCGCCGGCCACGGGCCGCGCGCCATCGCCGCCGCAACCGGTGAGCGTCGCCAAGACAACCGCGCCGCAACCCGTCCATCGCCAACATCCCCGCAATCGCCGTGGTTTCATGGGCGGATCGTACCCGCGCGGGGGCGCATCAAAAAGCGCCGCCGCCGCGCGGGAGTGGGCTGGTGGCAGGAGGCGGAAGAGGAGCCGCATCACGGCACATCATAAAGCGCTGCGGCCGCGCGGGAGTTTGGCTCCCGCGCGGCCGCGGACGATCTTGCGATTCATGAACCCAACGGCGCGGGCGCCGGGTCTAAAAGTTCGCCTGGGGAATCGCCGCGCCGAAGCCCCAGCCGGCTTTGTAGTTGACGACCTTCAGGAAAATCCGGTTGACCCCGGCGGTGAGGAAAATCGGAACCTCGTCGCCGGGCTGGTACCCGCGACGGGTGTCGATGCCATGGACCAGCTTGCCGTTCACCCAAAGTTTCATGCCGTCGTCGCTGCCGCACTTGAGGACGGTCTCGCGCGGGTGGATCGACTCGACCTCGGCGTAGCCGTAGGCGACGCAATCCTCGATATGCCCGATCTCCCTCACGCAATCGATCAGACCGTTCTTGCCGGCCTTGACGAGCTTCCATTTGAGGGTCTGGCCATCGACCTTGTAGGTGGCCGCGGGGTCGATGGCGCCGTCGGCGCGCTTCGTGAAGTCGGCCTCGACGGGGGTCATGAAATCGACACTGGCCTTGTCGCCGGCGACGAACGCGCCGATGAGTTTCCAATCCTGGATGAAGTCCTTGGCGGCCTTGGCCTGGGCGGCGTCCCAGCTCTTGCGGAGCTCCTTGGCCGTCGGGGGATTGAAGGTCTTGCCGCTGCCGCCGTGGCTGGCGACGAGGGTTTTTTTGGCGTCCAACGCCGGCAGATAGCCGCCGTCGGACTCGAAACCGTGGGCGACGATCAGCTCGTCGCACATTTCGACGATCTTGTCCATCGACATCGTGGCCGCCGTGAGCGGATCGAACATCGCGGCCTGATAAACGTGGTCGCGCCGACCCTCCATGGCCGCCCGGATGAACAGCTCATGCTGGGTGATGTGGGGGTACATGTAGGCGATGAGCTGCGGGGGCAGTTCGCCGACGGTGGTGAATTGCAGCCCCGCGCGGTCGACGAGGGTGGGGACCTCGGCGATGGCGGTGGCGGGCATGTTGGCGATGGCGCCGCGGTTGGGCATGTTGCCGTAGACCACGCTGGGCTTGCCGGTGACGATCGAGTGGATGATGGTGCTGCCGTATTCGTGGCTGCGGTGATGGTTCATGGCCTCGTCGTTTTGGGCGGCCTTCTGCATCCGCTCGAACTCATCGACGATGCCGTCGCAGCGACGGAGGTATTCGTCGATGGGCACGGAATACTTGGCGATGGCGTCGGCGCCGCGCGGGATGAAATACGGACTGTATTCGGCATGGTGCTCGGAGCTTTCGGTGACGAAATACCCCAGGCGCTTCATCATCTCGAAGCGGACCTTGTTGGAGTTGTAGACATCGGACTTGCCCATGGCCTCGAACAGCCGGGGATAGAGGTCCACGCCGTCCTTCTCCATCTTGAGATAGAACGCCATGTGGTTGATGCCGGCGCAGAGGAAGGCGATCTTGGCCGGATCCTCGTCGATGTATCGCATGAGCTGGTCGAACGTGCCCTGGACGCTGTGGCACAGCCCCACGGCGGCGATGTCGCTGGTGCGCGAGATCGTCTGCATGTTCATGCTCATGGGGTTGGAATAGTTCAGCAGGGTGGCCTTGGGACACAGTTCCATCATGTCGGCGCACAAACCCTTGAGCATGGGATAAGTGCGCAGCGCCCGGAACAGCCCGCCCGGCCCGGTCGTGTCGGCGATGGTGAAGTTCAGCCCGTATTTTCGCGGGATCTCGAAATCGACGAGGGTCGAATCGAAGCCGCCGATTTGCACCATGTTGATGACGAAGTCGGCGCCGCGGACGGCCTCGCGGCGGTCGAGGGTGGCTTCGATCTTGGGGTTGGCGCCGAGTCCCTTGGCGACTTTGCGACAGAGGGCGGCGCCGACATCGAGGCGTTCGCGGTCAATGTCCATATAAGTGAAGGTCGCATCCTTGAACTCCGGGTAGGACAGGATGTCCCCGGTGAGGTTGCGGGAAAAGACCACCGACCCGGCTCCGATCATCGCCACCTTGATCACGTCATGCTCCTTGGAATGATTGTCACCCTGCTTGACCCGGCAAAGCCGCCATCGGCCCGCCAATAACACGATGAGAACCAATGTAGCGGATGGTTTTACCTTGGAAATAGGATGAACGTACCAAATATATCACGATTGTGATAAACCACCGAAAATAAAGGTACCTGTCCCCTTTATTTAAAGGGGACAGGTACATTTATTTGAGGGAATGGGATGGCCCATTTGCCTTTCATCATCATGCGGTATAATTCCCGACCGCGCCCGCGATTGGATCGGTTGCCATGGTCAAACACTCCCCCGCCGCGACTAGGCGGGCCATTTTGCTGATCGCCTTCGTCGGGCTGTTCGTTTTCTTCACCGCCCACACCCTCCGACGGATCGACAAGGGACACTGCGGGGATTTCCACTGCTTTTATTATGCGGCCCAGGCAATGGTCGCCGGCGGGGATCCGTATGCCGCGGATGATCCCTATTACGACGCCACGACCAACGACAACCGCTACATTTACCCGCCGCTGGTGGCGTTCCTTTACACTCCGCTGACGGGGTTGTCATTCCACAACGCCGCCCGCGTCATGCTGTTCATCGACGCGGTGATGCTGATGGCGGCGGTGTTGCTGTCGGCCGATCATTTCGCGCGGACGCTGGCCAAGCGGCGCGACGGCGCCGCGGTGTTCGGCATCGGCTTGATCGCCACCGTCGTGCTGGCCGACAAGTTCAAGAACGAATTGCAGATGCTCCAGACCAACGCACCGATGCTCTTGGCGTTTGTCTTGGCGATCCGATGGAATCATCGTCGTCCGATCGCGTCGGGGGCGGCGTTGGGATTCATCCTGAACATCAAATACCTGTCGCTCATCTTCGTCCCGTATTTGATCTGGCGCCGGCAATGGCGGGCGCTGGGGTCGATGGCGATGTTCGGCATCGGGCTGGCGCTGCTGCCGGCGCTGTTGACGGGGTGGAACGCCAACCTCGGGCATCTACGGACGGCGTTCCACGGCGTGGTCGATCTGGTGGACGCCGCGCCGGCGACCGCGGGGGCGGCGACCGTCGATGAACCCGGCCGGGCCGACATCCAGACCGTCACGGCGAGTTTCAGCGTGTCGATCACCAGCGCCGCGGCGCGGGTGTTGGCGGGACGACCCGCGGTCGTCGTCTACGGCGCGGTGGCGGCGATTTTCGGCGGGATTTTCGCGGCGGTCGCATGGCTCTATCGGCGTAATCGCTTGGCAATGGGAAGTGGCCGGGCGACATCGACCGATGAGCCGCCGGCATCGCTGGAATGGGCCGCCCTGCTGGCGGTGGCGCTGCTCATCAGCCCGCAAACCAACATGCGGCATTTTTTGCTGGCGTTGCCTTTGGTGACGGCGGGGGCGGGTTTGCTCCTGATTCCGGGCATTCGCCGCGCCCCTCTGGCGACGGCGCTGGCGCTGATCTTCGTCGGACTGATTTTTCCGCCGTCGATCGGGGGAAAGTGGATGGCGCCGGCCAAGGCCTACTGGTTTTATTATGGCTTGCCGAGTTGGTGTTTGTTGGCGGCGATGCTCATCATCCTGTCGGCGGGGTTGCGACGGATCGCCACGATGGATCGATCGCTCGGCGCGGCCGAGGCGCGCGATCAGTTGCCACCGACGAATTGAGCGATCAGCCGACACGCGCGATCAGCCCACGCCGGCGAGGCGCGCGATCACTCGCCACCGCCGGGGGTGAACGATCAGTCGACACGCGCGATCAGCCCATGCCGGTGAGGCGCGCGATCAGTCGGCGCG
>JBBSAF010000274.1:0-3979 GCA_038252525.1 Tepidisphaerales bacterium | reverse complement strand
CGGGGGTTTTCAAAACTTCCAAACCCATTTTTGCCCGATGATATCGCACGGACGAGGCCGAGGCGGCCCCGCGACGGAAGACTGGATTCCCTACGTTGACGGCATTGGGCGCCTCGCCCCCGTTGATATACACAAATCGCCGGCCAACCGCCGTGGTTTCTCATGTCGCGGTGGCGCCCCGCCTCCGCTTTTCCAATTCAAGCCGATGACGACGGCGCTCCCCGGGGGTTTTCACAACTTTTAAACCTCATCCGTTCTGCTCTGTCTCGACCCTCGTCCAAAGACTCTTTTTGACCGGACCGCACGCCGAGGACCGCCCTAAACGCAGCTAAAAAACCGAAGAGGTCGCCGTGCCGTGTTGGATATCCGAGGGTCGAGACAGAGCACATCCGTTCCGGTTGCGCCATCGGACGCGGGCGCGGTCACGCGCCGGCGTTGACGGGGGCTTTGGCGGGGATGAGGCGTTTGACGTTGCGGGCGGAGTGGCCTTTTTCGCCGGTGACGAGTTCGTACTCGACGGTCTCGCCTTCCTTGAGGCTCTTGAAGCCGTCGGCCTCGATGCTGGAGAAGTGGACGAAGACATCCTGGCCGCCGGGCCCGATGAGGAATCCGAAGCCCTTTTTCACGTCGAACCATTTGACGGTGGCGGTGTTCATCGGTGGCACTCCCGGTGGGGTCGCGGAGGCGCCGACGGTCGTCGTCGGCGCTTCCGCAACAATCCGCACTATACCGTTAGTCCACGATAACTCAACAAGAAACCGATTAACGCACCGGCTGGATGTCGATCACCGTGTGTCGCGTGCCCGACTGCTCGGTGGCGATGGCGGCCATGACGATCGTCGAATCGGTGGTGAGCTCGAGATGCGACGGCATGGCATCGCGTCCGTTGAAAACGGCGTCGATTTCGTAGGTGGCTTGGGCGTCGATGCCGGTGCCCTCGGGCGGGGACCACTTGCCCACGAAATGGACGCCGCCGCCGTCCTTGGCCGTGGCCGAGCCCTTGACCTCGACGACGCCATAGGGATCGGGGGCCGGGAGAGTGAGCTTGACGATGGTGGCGTTGGAGGCCAAGGCGGTGTAGTTCATGGGAGGCATGAGGAGGAACCCCTGTTCCAGCTTGGTCGTGAGCAGTCCGAGATTCGAGGCGGCGATTCGGTCCTCATCCTTGATGGACTTCAGGAGATTGTTGTAGGCGACCATGTCCATCTCGGCCTTGCCGTTGGGCAGGATGCGAAAGGCGATGGCCTTGCCGACCAACAATCGCAGGGAAGCCAGTTGGGGCGAATCGGAGGCATTGGGACGGTCGGTGTTGAACTCCATCATCATCCCGTTCATCCCCATCACCAAGTTGCTGCGGATGAGGGTGACGGTGACGGGGATGACGCCCTTGGCGTCGGGTTGGCCGACGCGGACGCCGTAGACCCCGCTGGATTGAAGCTGCTGGGTGAAGGTGCCCGAGTTGCTTTTCGAGGTCATGGTCATCTCGGTTTGGTCGGTCAGTTCATATTGGCCGGGGTTCAAACGGACGACCGGCGCTTTGGGGCGTTGTGGCTGCGGCGGGGCCGTGCGGTCGTCGCCGGGTCGGACGGGCGCGGGGCGTTCGATCGGGTTGGCGGGTCGATCGGGTTGGTCGAGGGGATTGCCGGAGACAGCGGCGCGTTGGAGGCGATAGGTGGAGTCGCCGGTGGTGAAGGTGAGGGTGTCGCCGTCGAGCTTGGCCGAGAAGTCGTAGGCTTGGTCGTCGACCTTGAAGGCGCCGACGAGACGGTTGCCCTGGGCCTTGGCGGTCAGGGCGTACTGGTCGTCGCCCATTTTCAACAGACCGGCATATTGCCCATCGTCGGAAGGGTCTTTGAGGATGAGGGTGAGGTTGTCGCCGGTGAAAGTTCCGGCGAAGGTGGCTTGGGGCGCCGCGCGGGGGGCGTCGGGAGGAGCGGGCGAGGCCGGACGGGTCGAGGGGATGTCGAGGTTGTCGATGCCGGGGAAATCCAGCACCTGGGCCTGGGTGGCCAGGGTGAAACCGACCACGGCGAGCACGGCGAGTATCCAGTGGCGCGACATGATGCCTCCAGGAAAAAGTTCCCCCGTCCCCAAAAGACACATCTTAGGTCGTTTGGTCAAGTGATTTATGAAATAATGCGCGGAAAAGCGGGAATGGGGCGCCTCGATGTCATGGAACGAGAGGCATGCCGCCGGCCGGTGCTCACGTCGCGGGGGCGCCTCGCCCTCGCATTCCGTCCATTCAAGCCGCTGACGAGGGGGGGCGGGACGGGAGGGTGACTTCGAGCCACTGGGAGTCGGCGAGGGTTTGCAATCGGGGGGCATCCATGTCGGCCGGGAGAAGCAGGGTTTGGCCGGGGAGGAGGGAGACGGGATCGGGGAGGTTCTTGACGCGGAGTTGGGCCGAGCCGGACAGAAACATCCAGACGACGGGGTGGTCGTAGGGCAGGGGTTCATCGAGGCCCTCGGTCATACGGACTTTTTCGAGGGTGAAAAACGGGCAATCGACGAGCTTGGTGACGGTGGTGAAATGGCTGGCGACGTGGCTGCGCGGCTGGGCCGGGGGGGAGGGATGGTCGAAGTCGATGCACGCAAGGGCTTGTTCGACATGGAGTTGTCGCGGTTGGCCGTTTTCCAGGCGATTGAAATCGAAGACGCGGAAGGTGGTGTCGCTGGGGGTTTGGACCTCGGCGACGAGGATTCCGGCGCCGAGGGCGTGGACGGTGCCGCTGGGCAAAAAGTGGCAGTCGCCGGGCTTGGCCGGGACTGCGGCGATGAGGGTTTCGACGGTCCCGTCGGCGATGGCGGCGCGGAAGGCGTCGGGGGTGACGCCGGGGCGAAGGCCCTTGAGCAACCGGGCGCCGGGGTCGTGCTGGAGGATGTACCACGCCTCGGTTTTCAGGTGGGCGCCGGGGTGGGCGTCGGCATAGGTTCGGGGCGGGTGGACTTGGACGGACAAGTCCTCGCGGGCGTCGAGGAACTTCACCAAGAGGGGAAATTGACCCGACGGCAGGGCCGGAACATCGCCGAGGAGCTCGTCGCGCCGGGTGAGCATGAGGTCGTGGAGGGTTTGGCCGGCGAGGGGACCGTTGGCGACGGTCGCGGAGATCCATCGATCGGCGGGATCGACGACGCCGGGGGGGAAGTCGAACAGTTCCCAGCTTTCCCCGACGGACTGGTCGGGGGGGAGGGGTTTCTGGAGGAGGGTGGCGAGTTTTCGGCCGCCCCAGATTTTGGGGACGAATCGGGGGTGGAAGATCAGGGGGTAGAGGGGCATTGGTTCGGCTCCGAAAAAGATCGTCGCTTCGCATCGTAACATCGAAGCGTCGGGATGGCATCGGCGACGAAAAGCGACGGCCCGCGGCGAGGGTGGGGCAATTTTTCGCGGGCACGCCTTGGACATTCGGGGATCGCGGGAGGCTGTCGGGAAGCGCGGCGGCGCGGTAGGATGCGGCGATTCAAGGAGCAGCGTTCATGGCAAAAGCGAAAAAGAGCGGCAAAGCGGCGACGAAACCCCAGGGCGGCGGCGCAGGCCCGATGATCGACACCAACGCGGCGGCCGCGGCCGCGGCGCGGATGCTGATGGCGAAAAAAACGTCGGCGACCGTCGGTGGCGAAGGCAAGGCGGAAAGCACGACGTTCAGGAAGATGAAGGAGTCGCTGCACAAGCCGCATTTGCGCGGGATGGAGAGCCAGCTCAACAGCGGCGCGAATCCGTCGGCCAAGCCGATGCACGGGCCGGGCGGACGGCAGGTATCGCACAATCAGACGTTCGGAGCGGATGTGAATCGCACGGGGGTTCCGCGGCGAACGGGGGGATGAGGGGCGTCGGGGGCGCTGTCGATGGGGGGCGCGTTATCGCTTCAGCGGGGCGTCCTCGCCCACGTTGTTATACACAAGTCTGTAGCGTCCATCGGCAGTCGCCGCGTCGCGGGGTCGCCTCGGCCCCGCCCAGGGGAGATCACCGGGCGGAGATGGG
>JBBSAF010000273.1:0-3980 GCA_038252525.1 Tepidisphaerales bacterium | reverse complement strand
GGAACGATCCTCGACGCGCCGTTCCGGCCCATGAACGACCTGTTCGCGTGCCGTGATTGGCGTGCATGGGAAAGCGGAAGGAAGGACCCTCGTTGTCATACACAAGTCACCGGCCATCCGCGGTCGTTCTCATGTCGCGTGGGCGCCTCGCCCGCGTTCGACGGCGCGACCGGTACGGATGGGGTTTGGAGGGTGTGAAACCCGCCGTTGAGCGCCGTCATCACGGCCTTCGATTGAAAAAAACGGGGGCGAGGCGCCCCCGCGACGTGGGAACCGCCGCGGGCAAGGGGGGCTTGTGCATGGCAACGGGGGTGGGACGCCCCCTCGACGCAGGGCGGACATCCTTGGGTTGACGGCGTGGGGCGGCACGTCCCGTGCACCAAAAAGAGGGAACGCAGTGGAGATTGCGGGCGCGGGACTGAAATGGGGCATCAGGCGGACTTGGGGGGTTCGCCGCCGTGGCGTTTGATGATGAGGGTGTCGTTCTGGCCGCCGAAGCCGAAGCTGTTGCTCATGGCGACATCGACGCGAACGTGGCGGGCGATGTTGGGGACGTAATCGAGGTCGCACTGGGGATCGGGATTGGCGTAGTTGGTGGTCGGGGGGATGACGCCGTCGCGGATGGCCAGGACGCAGCAGATCAGTTCGACGGCTCCGGCGGCGGCGATGAGGTGTCCCATCATGCTCTTGATGCTGCTGACGGGGACTTTTTTGGCCAGATCGCCGAAGACGGCCTTGATGGCGGTGGTCTCGTTGCCGTCGTTTTCCTTGGTGCCGGTGCCGTGGGCGTTGATGTATTGGACATCGGCGGGGGTGAGTCCGGCATCGGCGAGGGCGGCGTTCATGGCGGCGATGGCGCCGTCGCCTTGGGGGTGTTGGTCGGTGATGCGGTAGGCGTCGGCGGTGGAGCCGTAGCCGACGATCTCGGCGAGGATCTTCGCGCCGCGGCGGAGGGCGTGGTCGAGGGTTTCCATGATGACGATGCCGGCGCCCTCGCCGATGACGAATCCGCCGCGTTGGGCATCGAAGGGGCGGGAGGCGCCGACGGGGTTGTCGTTGAGGGTGGACAGGGCGGTGAGGCGGTTGAAGCCGGTGACGCCGAAGGGGTGGATCATGGAATGGGCGCCGCCGGCGATCATGACGTCGGCGTCGCCGCGGCGGAGGATTTCGGTGGCCTCGCCGATCGCCTGGGTGCTGGCGGCGCAGGCGGTGAGGCAGTTGACCGCCGGCCCGCGGGCGCCGGTGAGCAGGGCCAAATGCGACAGGGGCATGTTGGGTTCCTGCTCGATCTCGCGGGTGACATCCATGCGTTCTGCGGCGACCTTGGCCCAGGCGACGGTGTCGAGCTCGGTGGAGTCGTCGGCCCAACCCGACAGGGCGGCGGCGGTGTAGGCGGCGAAATCGAGGGAGCCTTCGCCGGAACCCAAATAAATGCCGACGCGGTCAAGGTCGAGGGTGGCGGCGTCCATCCCGGCGGCGGTCCAGGCCTGTTGGCAGGCGCCCAGGGCGAAGGCGGTGTTGCGCCCGACGTGCCGGTGGCGCGACACGTCGGGCAGATGGTCGGCGAGCGAATAATCCTTCACTTCGGCCGAGAAGGTGGTGGGGAAGGTCGAGGCGTCGAAGAGCGTGGTGGGGGCGATGCCCGATCCGGCGCCGAGCAGGCGCGACCAGACCTCGGGGACGGTGTGTCCCATCGGCGTGACCCAACCCATTCCGGTGATGACGACTCGATTGCTCATAGGCGATTCATTCACGGCTGGAAGCGTTTGAGGACCATGGCGGCGTTCTGTCCGCCGAGGCTGTAGACGGCGCTGACGGCGATGTCGAGGTCGGCCGCGCGGGCGGCGGGCGCGACGTTGAGTCGGCCGGCGGGGGTGTTGATGGCGGGGGGAATTGTTTGGTGATGCAAAGCCAAGGCGGCGGCGGCGGCATCGACACCGCTTCCGGCGGCGAGATTGCCGATCTGGGCCTTGATCGGCGCCGCGGGGATGTTGGCCAAGGCGTCGCCGAAGACGCATTGCAATCCGGCCAGCTCGGCCTGGTCGTGGGAGGCGATGCCAAGGCCGTGGGGGACGATCAACCCGACGTTGGCGGGGGCGATGGCGGCGTCGGCAAGGGCCTTGACGACGGCGCGGGCGTAACTGGCGCCGGTGGGGTCGGGATCGGTTACGCTGTAGGTGTCTTGGGAGGCGCCGAAGCCGACAATCTCGGCGTGGATGGTGGCGCCGCGATCGAGGGCCGCGGAAAGCTCCTCGAGGATGAACAGTCCGCCGCCTTCGCCGATGACCGAACCGGTGGCGTCGGGATCGAAGGGCCGCAGGGCATCGGCGGGAGTATCGTTGTGGGCGGTGGTGAGCCGCTTGAGCAGCGATTGGCGCATCAAGCCCATGGGGTTCAGCTTGGATTCGGCGCCGCCGCAGATGGCGCGGTCGGCGTCACCGCGCTGGAGGGTGCGGAAGGCCTCGCCGATGGCCAGGTGGGAGCTGGCGTCGGAGCAGGTGATGGTGTTGCTGGGTCCGCGCAGGTCATGGACGATGGTGACGTGGCAGGCGAGCATGTTGGGCAGGTATTTCAGGAGCCACAGGGGGGTGAGCTGGGTCATGCCCGACGAACCCCAGCGACGAAGGTCCAGCGTGTCCCCCTCGCGGGCGGTGTGCATGGCGGCGGTGAGCTCGTTGAGCTCGGCGCTGATGAGTCCGGCTCCGATGTTGCAGCCGAATCGGCGGGAGTCGAAGTTGGGGGTCTCGGTGTGGGCCTTGGATTTCAGTCCGGCGTCGGCGAAGGCGGCGTCGGCGGCGACGACGGCCATCTCGGTGTCGCGGGCCATGACCTTGGTGGCCTTGCGATAGCTCTTGGGAACGTGTTCGGCGATCTTGAACGCCGGGGCGGCGCCGGCGATTCGGCAGTCGAATCCGCCGGGGTCGAACGCCTCGATGGGCTTGAGACCGACGACGCCGGCGAGCAGGTTTTCCCAGAACGCCGCAACGCCGATGCCGATGGGGCTGACGACGCCGATGCCGGTGATGACGACTCTTCGCATGAAAATAAAATCCCGTCCGCCGCACTTCGGCCGATTCCCGGGCGCCGGGAGCGAAACCTACAACGGCGTCGTCGGCGCCGCAAGCGGGATCGAGGGCACGGTTGCCCGTCCCGCCGTCAAGAATGGACCCTTGACACGAATGGGTCGTGTGGGTCGCGGCATCTCAGCGGGCCTGGGCGATGGTCGGGGGCGTGGGGAGGGTCAGGACCATGGCGACTTTGAGCCGGGCGGGGTCGGCGCCGATGAGGGCCTTGTTGGCCTCATAGAGCTGGTCGGCGTGCGATGAATCGCCGTAGAGCTTGACGGAGATTCGATGCAGGCTGTCGCCGGGTTGGACGGTGTATTGGGTTTTGGCATCGACGGTCGCGGCGGCGGCGTTGTCGGCCGGGCGGGCGGCGTCGGTGCGGGCGGCGGCGGGGCGGGCGGCGGCGGGCTCAACGACCACCGACGCGCGGTCGGGCAGGTTGATCTTCATGCCCGGGCGCAGGCGATGGGGGTCGAGATTGGGGTTGGCGCGTTGGATGTGGGGGTAGTAATTGGGGCTTCCGTAAGCGTCGCGGGCGATGGACGAGAGGGTGTCGCCGGTCTTGACGACATACACGGCGGCGGCGGGGGTCGGATCATGCGGGCCGACCGACGGATCGCGCGGGGCGGGCATGGGCTCGGCCACCGGGGGATTGGCGGTTGAATCGGCGGCGCGGTCGGACGCGACGCGATCGGGGATGGTCCGGTCGGTTGCGCCGCGATCGGGCATGGTGCGGTCGGGGGTGGCGACGGCCGGCTCGCGGGCGGGGGTTTGCGAGACCGCCGGCTGCTGCTGTTGCCCATAGGCCAACAGTTGGGCCCAGTCGGGGGCGTTGTTGGTTTGGCGCTGTTCGACGGGGTTGGCGCGGGCGACGGGGGTTTGCGGCGTGTTGGACGCGACCGCGTCGTCGGGGCG
>JBBSAF010000272.1:0-3997 GCA_038252525.1 Tepidisphaerales bacterium | reverse complement strand
GGGGGCGACGGGCGAATTGTGGATGACAATGCGGCGGGGGCGATGGGCGAATTGTGGATGACAATGCGGCGGGGGCGCCGGGCGAATTGTGGATGACAATGCGGCGAGGCTGTCCATGCGATGGGGCGCGGGGACGCATGGGGAGGCTGTGGGAGGTGTAGGACAACGGGGGTGGGGGAATGCGCGCGAAAGAATGCGGATTGACAGATGATCGTTTGGTATCGGATCGTCGCCGTCACGAGGGGGGGGAATGCGCGCGAAAGAATGCGGATTGACAGGGGGGGGCGGTGAAGAAACAATGTATCCGGATGATAGGATGGATGGGGTGGCAGACAAGGAGTCGCCTGTGAGTTTTGATTTTTTGGAAATGATGCGTCGTCGGGTGCTCGTGTTCGACGGGGCGATGGGGACGAGCATCCATACTTATGATCTGGACCTCCAGCGCGATTACGCGGGGCTGGAGAACTGCACGGAGATTCTGGTGCGGACGCGGCCGGATGTGATCCGGGAGATTCACGAGAGCTTTTTGGCCGTGGGATGCGACGTGGTGGAGACCGACACATTCGGGGCCAACCGGATCGTGTTGGGGGAGTTCGGGATCGCGGATCAGGCGTATGAGCTGAATGTTTTGGCGGCGAAAGTGGCGCGGGAGGCGTGCGAGAAGCATTCGACGGCGGATCGGCCGCGGTTCGTGGCGGGGTCGATGGGGCCGGGGACGAAGTTGCCGAGTTTGGGGCAGATCACGTACGACGCGCTGGTGGAGAGCTACACCGAGCAGTGCCGGGGGCTGTTGGCGGGGGGGGTGGATCTGCTGCTGATCGAGACCAACCAGGATTTGCTGCTGACCAAGGCGGCGATCGCGGCGGCGACGGACGCGATGGCGGAGGCGGGTCGGAAGGTGCCGCTGATCGTGCAGGTGACGATCGAGGCGTTCGGGACGATGCTGGTGGGGTCGGACATCTCGGCGGTGGTGGCGGCGATGGCGCCGTTCGGGCAGGTGGATTGCCTGGGGCTGAATTGTGCGACCGGGCCGACGGAGATGGGGGAGCACATCCAGTATTTGTCGCATCATTGGCCGAGGGCGATCAGCGTGCTGCCGAACGCGGGGCTGCCGTTGATCGTGGACGGGAAGGCGACGTATCCGCTGACGCCGGGGGATTTCGCCAAGGCGTTGGTGCGGTTCGTGGACGATTATGGGGTGAATATCGTGGGGGGATGTTGCGGGACGACGCCGGAACATCTGAGGGCGCTGGTGGAGTTGCTGGGGGATCGCCGGCCGGCGGAGCGGAAGGTGGAGACGGCGGCGGAGGTGGCGTCGTTGTACGGCGCGGAGGAGATCGAGCAGGACAACAGTTATCTGATCGTGGCCGAGCGGACGAACACCAACGGCAGCCGGAAGTTCAAGCGGCTGTTGGAGGCCGACGATTGGGACGGGCTGGTGTCGATGGCGCGGGATGAGGCGCGGGATGGGTCGCACGTGCTGGATGTGTGCGTGGATTTCGTGGGGCGGGATGGCGTTCGCGACATGCGGGAGGTGCTGGGGCGGTTTGTGCGGCAGATCCGGTTGCCGATCATGATCGACTCGACGGATGCGGCGGTGTTGGAGGCGGGGCTGAAGTTGTGCGGGGGCAAGTGCATCCTCAACAGCGTCAACCTGGAGGATGGCGAGGAGCGGGTGGCGCGGATCGTGGGATTGGCCAAGCGGTATGGGGCGGCGTTGGTGGCGGGGACGATCGACGAAGACAAGGAAAACGCGATGGCGCGGACGGCGGCGCGGAAGCTGGCGATCGCGCTGCGGCTGCATGATCTCATTGTCGTCAAGCATGGGTTGGCGGCGGGGGATTTGCTGTTCGATCCGCTGGTTCTGCCGATCTCGACGGGGATCGAAGCCGACCGGAGGAATGCCCTGGAGACGATCGAGGGGACGCGGCTGATCAAGAAGCATCTGCCCGAGTGCCACACGGTGGTGGGGCTGTCGAACGTGAGCTTCGGACTGAAACCCGAGGCCCGGGTGGTGTTGAACAGCGCGTTTTTGAACGAGTTGCGCGAGGCGGGGTTGACGGGGGCGATCGCGCACGTGAGCAAGATATTGCCGCGGACGCGGATCGCCGATGAAAAGTGGAACGCGGCGATGGACCTCATTTATGACCGACGTCGGGAGGGGTTCGATCCGCTGACGGCGTTCGTGGGGCTGTTCCCCGACGGGCAGGAGGCGATGGCGAGCGGGCCGGCCGATGAGTCGGCGCCGATCGAGGAGAAGCTTAAGCGGCACATCATCGACGGGGAGAAGCGGGATTTGGTGAAGCATCTGGAGGAGGCGTTGGGGACGCATCCGCCGCTGGCGATCATCAACGATATTTTGCTGGAGGGGATGAAGGTGGTGGGGGAGCTGTTCGGCAGCGGTCGGATGCAGTTGCCGTTCGTGTTGCAAAGCGCCGAGACGATGAAGGCGGCGGTGGCGCATCTGGAGCCGAAGATGGACCGGGTGGCGGGGCACACCAAGGGGCGGATCGTGCTGGCGACGGTGAAGGGGGATGTGCACGACATCGGCAAGAACCTGGTGGACATCATCCTGACCAACAACGGTTACACGGTCCACAACCTGGGGATCAAGCAGCCGGTGAACGAGATTCTGCGGGCGGCGCGGGAGCATTCGGCGGATGCGGTCGGCATGAGCGGGCTGCTGGTCAAGAGCGTGGGGGTGATGAAGGAGAACCTGGAGGAGATGAACGCCCAGGGGATCGGCGTGCCGGTGCTGCTGGGCGGGGCGGCGTTGACGCGGCAGTATGCGACCAAGGACTTGGCGGGGCTGTACAAGGGCAAGCTGTTTTATTGCCGGGACGCCTTCGCGGGGCTGGCGACGATGGATCGGATCATGTCCGGCGACGCCGAGGGGCTGTATGGCGAGCAGCAGGCGGACGCCGACCGGCGCGATGAGTTGGCGGCCAAGGCGGTCAGGCCCAAGGAGACGGGGGATTTGCCGGCGCGGAGCAGCGTGGCGACGGACAACGCGGTTCCGACGCCGCCGTTCTGGGGGGCGCGGATCGCGCGGGACATTCCGGTCGAGCAGATCGTGCCCTACATCAACCCCAACGCGCTGTTCATCGGGCAGTGGGGATTCAAGAAAAAGGGGCTGTCGGACGCGGAATACGATCGGTTGATCGAGGAGACCGCGCGGCCGGTGTTCGAGGGATTGGCGGCGCGGGCGAAGTCGGAGGGTTTTTTGGCGCCGAAGGTGGCGTACGGGTATTTCCCGGTGCAAAGCGAGGGCGACGAGGTGATCGTGTATCGCCCGGAGGCGTTCGCGGGATGCGCGTGCGGGGGACGGGGGGGGAGGATCGCGCCGGCGGGCGAGGCGGTGGAGTGGATGCGGTTTTCGTTCCCGCGGCAGAACACGCGGCGGCGGCTGTGCGTGGCGGACTTTTTCCGGTCGCGGGAGAGCGGGTTGTATGACGTGCTGGGGGTGCAGGTGGTGACGGTGGGGGACCGCAGCGCGGAGTTGGCGGCGGAGCTGTTCAAGGAGAACCGCTACCAGGATTATCTGTATCTGCACGGGTTCGGGGTGGAGTCGGCCGAGGCGTTGGCGGAGTTCTGGCACAAGCGGATGCGGCAGGAGCTGGGTTTCGGGGCGGAGGATTCGTCGCGGATCGGGGAGCTGTTCCAGCAGGGGTATCGGGGATCGCGGTATAGCTTCGGGTATGGGGCGTGCCCCGACTTGGAGGACCGGGCGAAGATCATGGAGCTGGTGGGGGGCGAGGCGATCGGAGTGTCGTTGACCGAGAACTTCATGCTGGCGCCGGAGCAATCGACCGATGCGCTGGTGGTGCATCATCCGCAGGCGAGGTATTTCGATGCGTGAGGCGGGTGGTAGGCGGAAGGAGGGTAGGCGGTAGGCGGTGGGTGGGTAGGCGGTAGGCGGGTAGGCGGAGGGGGGGTAGGCGGTAGGCGGTAGGCGGAAGGAAGGTAGGCGGTAGGCGGAGGGGGGGTAGGCGGTAGG
>JBBSAF010000271.1:0-4006 GCA_038252525.1 Tepidisphaerales bacterium | reverse complement strand
ATATGGCAGTTGGCGCACGCCTTGGGATCGGTCGAGAAATAGCTGAGTCCCTCGGCGTAATCGAAGGTGTAAAGCCCCAGGCCGAGGAGGGTTCCGGCGAGGAGGGCGAGGGTGGCGGCGATTTTTCCGGTGGGCCAATTCACGCGCATTTCCTTCCGCTTCGTCGTCGGCGGGCACGACAATGCCATAGGTATATCCGATTGTCGGCAAAGGGAAGCCGGAAAATCCATTTTCGCAACATTCGCATCCAGATTGTCCGCTTGGGTCCGATTGCAATTGCCGGTGGTTTGCCTAACTTGTCGGGCCATGGGTGTGAAACTGTTGGATTTGCGGGCGCAGTACGGCCCGATCCGGGAGGAGATACGGGCGGCGATCGACGCGGTGTGCGACTCGCAATCGCTGGTGTTGGGCCCGCATGTCGAGCGATTCGAGGGGCATCTGGCGGAATACTGCGGGGTGAAACACGCGATCGGGGTGTCGAGCGGATCGGATGCGCTGCTGTGCGCGCTGATGGCGCTGGACATCGGGCCGGACGACGAGGTGATTTGCCCGACGTTCACGTTCTTCGCCACGGCCGGGGCGGTGGCGCGGCTGGGCGCGACGCCGGTGTTCGTGGACATCGAACACAACTCGTTCAACATCGACCCGACGGACGTGGAGGCGAAGGTCACGGGAAAAACCAAGGCGATCCTGCCGGTGCATCTGTTCGGGCAGTGCGCCAAGATGGAGGCGATCAACGCGATCGCGGAGAGACACGATCTGGCGGTGATCGAGGATGCGGCCCAGGCGATCGGGGCGCGGCGGCTGGACAAGGTGGCCGGATCGTGGGGTCGGATGGGGTGCCTGAGCTTTTATCCGACGAAGAACCTGGGGGCGTTCGGGGACGCCGGGGCGATCGTGACCGATGACGACGCGCTGGCCGAAAAGTGCCGGAAGTTGCGGGTGCATGGATCGGGGCACACGTATTTCCATGAATATCTCGGGGGGATGTTCCGCATCGCGGCGATCCAGGCGGCGGTGCTGGATGTGAAGCTTAAACACCTGCCGGGGTGGCATGAGGGGCGGCGGCGGAACGCGGCGATGTATGATGCGATGTTCGCGGGGACGGGGGTGGCGGCGCCGAAGATCGACGAGGGCAATTACAGCGTTTACAATCAATATTGCGTTCGGTTGGCCGACCGTGACGGGGTCAAGAAGAAGCTGGCGGACGCGGGGATCGGGTCGGCGATCTATTATCCACTGCCGCTGCACTTGCAGCCGTGTTTCGCGGCATTGGGCGGCAAGGTGGGAGATCATCCGGTGAGCGAGCGGGCGTGCGCCGAGATATTGGCGCTGCCGATCTATCCGGAGCTGGCGGAGGCGGAGGTGCGGGAGGCGGGGAGAGCGGTTGTCGGTGGGGGGAAAACGGAAAGAGAATAGGCGGAGGGAGGGTAGGCGGAGGGAAAAGGGGGCGTTGGGTTCCAACTCGCAACGCACAACTCGCAACGCACAACTCGCAATTTTTCACTTACAACTTACAACGTACAACTTACAACCACTCACTTTTCCAAGGATTCAACCATGGCACAGACGCTCAACTGGGGCATTATCGGGACGGGAAACATCGCCAAGACCTTCGCCAAGGGGGTGACGGCGTCGAAGACCGGCAAATTGGTCGCCGTGGGGTCGCGGACGCAGGCGAAGGCGGATGCGTTCGGGGCGGAGTTCGAAATTCCGAATCGTCACGAGGGGTATGAAAAGTTGTTGGCCGACCCGGAGGTGCAGGCGGTTTATATCGCCACGCCGCACCCGCAGCACGCGCGATGGACGATCGCCGCGGCGGAGGCGGGGAAGCACATTCTGTGCGAAAAGCCGCTGGCGATGAACCACGCCGACGCGATGGCGATGATCGAGGCGGCGCGGGAAAACGATGTTTTCCTGATGGAGGCGTACATGTATCGCGCCCATCCGCAGACGGCCAAGGTGGTGGAGATGGTCCGGGCCGGCGCGATCGGTCGGGTGCGGATGATCCAGGCGACGTTTTCGTTCCACGCGGGGTTCAACGCCGAGGGGCGGCTTGCCAAGAACGACCTGGGGGGCGGCGGGATTCTGGATGTAGGGGGGTACGCCACGTCGATGGCGCGGCTGATCGCGGGGGCGGCGTTGGGCCGGCCGTTCGCCGATCCGATCGACGTTCGCGGGTTCGGGCATCTGGGCGAGACGGGGGTGGATGAGTACGCGGCCGCGATCCTGAAGTTCCCCGAGGACATCATCGCGCAGGTGGCGACGGGGGTGTCGTTGAACCAGAAAAACGAGGTCCTCATTTACGGCGCCAAGGGGCACATCACAATGCCCGACCCGTGGATTCCGGCGCGCGAGGGGGGGAAGGTGTCATTCCGCATCCACCGGCACGGGAGCAAGGGGGAGGAGGAGGTCGTGGTGGAGGCCGAGCCGCTCTACGCGATCGAGGCCGACACGGTGGCGGCGAACCTGGAACATCGGCAGGCGCCGTCGCCGGCGATGGGGTGGGAGGACACGCTGGGCAATTTGCGGACGATGGACCAGTGGCGCAAGTCGATCGGGCTGGTGTATGATTCGGAGAAGCCCCTGCCGGCGGGGGCGGCGGCGGTCAACGTGGCGGGTCGGGCGGTGAAAAAGCGCCCGGACGCGAAGATGAGGCAGGGGACGGTGGCGGGGTTGGACAAGAAGCTGTCGCGGCTGGTGATGGGGGTGGACAACCAGACGTCGATGCCGCACGCGCGGGTGATGTTCGATGCGTTCTTCGAGGCCGGGGGGAACGTGTTCGACTCGGCGTTCATTTACGCCGGGGGCGAATGCGAGCGGACGCTGGGGTCGTGGATCCGCGAGCGCGGGGTGCGCGATCAAGTCGTCATTCTCGACAAGGGGGGACACACGCCCAACTGCAACCCCAGGGACATCGCCCAGCAGGTGAAAATCAGCCTCGAGCGGCTGGGGACGGATTACATCGACCTGTACATGCTGCACCGTGACAATGCGGAGATACCGGCGGGGGAACTGGTGGCGGCGTTGAACGAGCATGTAGTGGCCGGTCGCATCAAGGCGTTCGGGGTGAGCAACTGGACGATCGGGCGAGTCGAGGAGGCGAACGCCTATGCGGAGAAGCACGGGCTGCGGAAGATTTCGGCGATCAGCAACCAACTGAGTTTGGCGCGGCTGATAAAGCCGATGTGGGCGGGATGTTTGACGGCCGGAGATCCGGCGTCGCGGGAGTGGTTCAAGCGGACGCAAACGCCGCTGATGCCATGGTCGAGCCAGGCGCGGGGATTCTTCACGGATCGATCCGGGCCGGAGAAGAAGGAGGAGCGGGAATTGGTCGAGTGCTGGTACAGCGAGGACAATTTCCGCCGCAAGGAGCGGGTGCTTGAGTTGGCCGCGAAACACGGCGTTTCGACCGTGGTGGTGGCGCTGGCGTATGTGCTGGCCCAGCCGTTCCCGACGTTTCCGCTGATCGGGCCGAGGACGTTGGGAGAATTGAAGGACAGCCTCAAGGCGCTGGAGTTGAAGTTGACGGAGAAGGATTTGGCGTGGTTGAACCTGGAGGATTGAGGGGGATTGAATGCGGCGACGACGTGCATTTGTCGCGGGGCCGCCTCGGCCCTGTTGTCATCCACGCGTCGCCTGTCGCCGGCCACGCTTGAGTCGCGGGGCCGTCGCGAGCCCGCCTTTCTTTTGGCAAATGCAATGACGACGGCGCCCAACGGGGGTTTTCACAACTTCCAAACCCCGATCATGCCGGTCGCGCCGCGGGGCGGGGGCGGGGGCGCCCACGCGACATGAGGAGGGGAGGATGCGCTCCATGGGGGGGCGGAGGATGGGACGCCCGTTGGCACGCCGGTCTCCATTCACTCAGCCGGGGGCGGCCGAGCTCCATGAATCGGTCTCCATTCACTCAGCCGGCGGCGGCTGAGCTCCATGAATCTGGCTCCATTCATACAGCCGGGAGCGGCCGAGCTCCATGAATCGGGCTCCATTCACTCAGAGGGGT
>JBBSAF010000270.1:0-4054 GCA_038252525.1 Tepidisphaerales bacterium | reverse complement strand
GAATCCGAAATACCCCTTGTGCATCTGATCGAGCATCGAGCCCATCTTGTTCACCGTCGTTCTGAACGCTCGTTCGCTCGCAGTCGTGATCGCCATGGCATTCTCCGTGGGCAGGACATTCTCCGTCGGTCCGACACTCCATCATAAGGAGGCCCAAGCCCGACCGAAACCCCCAAACCCCCGCGAACGGGTGTGCCCGAAAATCCGGACAACCTCAAGTTTCCGACCACACCGCGTTTTTGATGTCGCTGGCGGGGTCGCATCCATGCATGGGATACGGTGCCCGGAAAAATGTCACAGAATCCGCAATCGCCACGGTGGTCGATGACGTCTCGCCCATGCACGGGGTACATGGCCCGGAAAAATGGGCGCCGCCGTGAATGGCCCCCGGCGCCCCGCCATCCCGCCCGGTCCCGCCCTGCCATAACCCAAGGCGAAAGTTGACTTTGGAGGGGGGTTTCCGCACAATCGCCCCTCAGGCGCCGGCGAACGCCCCCACCCCGGACATTCTCATCAGGAGACCTGTCGATGAGCACACCTTGGAAAAAACTGGCGATGACCCTCACCGCCGTCGGCCCGCTGGCTCTTGCGGCCCTCGCCGGCTGCGATGCCGTCGATTCGGCCACCGGACAGGCCGACCGCGGCGTCGACAACCAGATCCGCCAAAGCCAGATCAAAACCCTCGAAGGTCAGGACGCCCAGGCCTTGAGCCTGCTCGAGAAGGCCGCCGGAGACAAATCCGCCGGCGACATCGTCCGCTCCCGCGCCCTGTCGCTCTTGGCCGAGGCCGAATACGCCGCCGCCCTGACCCAGATGCAGGCCGTCGGCGCCAACCAGGCCCAGTGCGCCCGGCAATTGGCTGAAATGTCGGACCTCGGCACGCAACTGTCGCTCATCCGCGTGTCGGTTGAAGGCCAACGCAAACTCGATCCCGTCGCCGCCCGCAAGGACATCGCCGCCAAACTCGCCGCCGCCAAGGGTGGCCCCGACCAGCCGGACTGGTTCAAGGACGACACCACGCCGCTGCCGACCCTCAGCAAGGTCAAACAGGATTTGTCCAACCTCGAAGGCCAAATCGCCCAGCTTCAAGAGAAGATCAAAGCGCTGCAAGCCCAACGCGCCGAGGTCGCCAAGCAGGCCGAGGACGCCATCACCCGAAGCGAGGGTCAGACCGGCCAGGCGTCGGTGGACCTTTACAAGCAAGGGTCCGGGCAGCGCAAACAGGCCGCCGAACTCTCCATCCAAGTTGACCGGGCGAGCGCCGCTTTGGTGCCGTTGCAACACGCCCTTGCCATAGCGCAAAGTCATGAGAGCGTGCTGAACAATGCCATAAAGGCATACCAGCAGCAGCTCGCCGACATCGAATCGGCATGGAAAGCGGTCCAAGAGAAGATCGCGGTCCAAGAGGCTTTGGCCAAGGACATCGCCGAGGGCAAGGACGACGTATCGACCGAGGCCGATGGGTTGCCCGTCGCCCGCACCGTCGCCGGGAAGGCGACCCTGTTGGCCAAGCTGCTGGAGGCCAACGTCGCCGACCGGCAGGCGATCGTCCAAAATCTGAACAACGCCGCCGCCCATTTCGCCGAGGCCGCCCGTGCCGCCGACTCGGTCATTGGCGACCTCAACAAGAAATTGCGCGAACCGGCTTTGGCGGCCGCCCCGGAGCGGTCGGCCTGGACCCAACTCGTCGCGGTCATTCAGCCCATGCGATTCACCCTCCGTCAGGCGATGACCCAGCAAACCCTGGCCGGGGTGTACCTCGATCAGGCGCGCAACTTCAGTTCCCGAAATGGTTTAAGCAAGGAATTGGCGGCGACCTATGCTGCCATGGGGTTGAAATTGCCCGAGGTGCTCCAGCCGGCCGACCTCGCCGCCCAGTTGGAACTCGCCCACGCCGACGCCGCCAAGGCGTTCGAGACCGCCGACGGACTGCTCGACAAGGTGATCCAAGCCCCCTCGGCCACGACGCTGATCCCGACGGCGATCGTCGCCCGGATTTTGACCCAGTTCGGCTGGTATCAACTGGAGGCGATGCTCGGCGGGGATCCAAAGGCGCAGACGCATCTTTCGCTGGCGACGGCACTTACGCGCGAGGCCCGCGAACGCCAAGTGCCCTTGCCGAGCCTGCCCAACGAACTGGCGGCGGTCTCCTCCGCCGCCGCCCCCACCCGTTCGCCCACGACTCCGCAGTGAGCCAGAGGACATGGCCGTGAGCCGTTCGTCCGCGAGCCCGCAGTGAGCCAGAGGACATGGCCTTGAGCCGTTCGTCCGCGAGCCCGCAGTGAGCCAGAGGACATGGCCTTGACCCCATTCGCCCACGACCCCGCAGTGAGCCAGAGGACATTGCCGTGAGCCTGACCGGGTTTGAATCACAGACGGACCCGACGGGGATGGGGGCCTCACCCATCCCAGCCGGTGTGGGAATGATGCCCCGCGCGCCGGATTTCGAGCTGCCCGACGCCGCCGGGGGGAGCGTTCGCCTCAGAGACCAGCTTGGCGGCGGGGGGGTGATCTTGGTGTTTTATCGCGGGCACTGGTGCCCGTATTGCAGGCGATATCTCACGAAATTGCAGGGTGCTTCGCCGCGATTCGACCAGCGCGGGGCGCGGCTATTGGCGATCAGCCCCGAGCCTCCGGCCACCAGCGCGGCGTTGGCGGCGGAGCTGGGGTTGACGTTCCCCTTGCTGAGTGATGTCGAGGGGCGGGTGATCGACTTTTACGGCACGCGCAACGGTTTTTCGGCGGCCCGGACGCTATTGCCCCATCCGGCGGTGTTCATCCTCGACGGCGGCGGATCGATTCGCTTCCGCGGTCTGGATCGCAACTACCGCAAGCGCACGACATTGGGAACGATTTTTCGGCAATTGGACGCGATATGAGGACGGCAACGCCATGGCCGGAAAGTCAGTGCGGGACGCCCGAAAGAGTGTCGGATGCCGGGCGAACTGGCTTGGATGCGATTTTCAGCCGGGTCGGTGGCGGGGCATTGCCAGGTGGAGCCACGGGGAGGTGTGGGCATCGCATTGACATTGTGGCGACGGGATTTATACTCGCCGCCCTTCGTAAGGCATCGGTACGCGCTGCGATGGGATTGCCGGCTGGATCGGCGTTCCCCTTGATTGCCCGAGGCGGGATCGAGTTGGCGGTGGCCGGGCCGACCATGCTGGCATAGCTCAGCGGTAGAGCGCGTCCTTGGTAAGGACGAGGTCAAGGGTTCAATCCCCTTTGCCAGCTTTGGCGACAACCCGCGTTTCGTCCGACGGCGAAAGGCTTGGGGTGAGGGAAGAAGGATGACGGATGACGCGGGGGGCGTCGGCATCCTTCATCCTTCGGCCTTCATCCTTCGACTCGGTGTCGGCGAGGCGGACGGGTGTCGAGGTGTCAGGTTCGGATGTGGCGACACGTCCGGCGAAACAATGATCCGAGGGTCGCGGCGACGCGACCTGAACTTCTGGAGGTTCCCGAAATGGCAAAGGGTGTATTCGAGCGTACCAAGCCGCACGTCAACGTCGGCACCATTGGGCACATCGACCACGGCAAGACGACCCTGACGGCCGCGATGAGCGCCCGTTCGGCGACGCGCTATGCGAGCGTGACGGCGAAGGGTTACAAGGACATCGCCAAGGGCGGCACCGAGCGCGACGCCACCAAGACGGTGACGATCGCCGCGGCGCACGTGGAGTATGAGTCGGAAAAGCGGCACTATGCCCACGTGGACTGCCCCGGCCACGCCGACTACATCAAGAACATGATCACCGGCGCGGCCCAGATGGACGGGGCGATCCTGGTGGTGTCGGCGGCGGACGGTCCAATGCCGCAGACGCGGGAGCACATCCTGCTGGCCCGCCAAGTCGGCGTGCCCAAGATCGTGGTGTTCCTCAACAAGATCGACCTCGTCGACGATCCGGAGCTTCTGGAACTCGTCGAGATCGAGCTCCGCGACCCGGCCGCGAAATTTGGCCTGCGGGTAACGGGGATGTCGATGGAGATCACGGCCATCCAGGTTTACGCGCCCCTGGATAAGAAATTTGTCGTCGTGGAACCCCACTTCAAT
>JBBSAF010000269.1:0-4058 GCA_038252525.1 Tepidisphaerales bacterium | reverse complement strand
GATGGACCGGAGGGCCACAAGATGTTGGGGGGGGCGTCCGCGGATGAAGGGGGCGGTGGCGCCATTGCCGGGGATGGGCCGGTGAGCTTCATCGGGCGCGTCAGCGCTGATAGAGGGGGAGGTAGTGGTATGGCATGGCGAGGATGGTGGCGTAGACGGCGGTGGTGTAGACATCGCTGACGCCCTGGCCTCCATCTTGGGGCCAGTACACGCCCTGGGCGTTGCGGCGAATCTTGGAAAGCAGGTTGCGGCTGACGTTGGCGTACCACTTTTTCCAGGTATCGCCACCGACCATATATTGGGCTGGGGCGGCGTAGAAGTTTCCGTAGACGAACCACTCCCGATCCTTGTCGAAGCGATCGACGAGGTAATCGGAGCCGGTTTTGACCATGGGATCGTCGTAGCGGCCGCAGACCTGGAGGGAATAGATGGCGGCGGCGGTGCGGGCGAAGCCGACGGGCTGGCCGGGCTGGTAGGCGAAGCCGCCGGAGTCCTTTTTGTGGCAGGATTTGACGTAGGCGACGGCCTTGTCGATGGTGCCCTGGGGAACGTCGATGCCGGAGTTCTTGGCCGAGCGGAGGGCGACGACTTGGAGGACGGTGACGGAGATGTCGGCGTCGGACTTCTGGGGCTGGTATCGCCATCCACCGGCGTCGCTCTGGCATTTGATGATGAGTTGGACGGCGCGTTCGAGGCGGGTTCGGATTTCGACATCGTGGGTCTGGCCGTAGAGCTCGGAGAGGGCGATGGTGGCGATTCCGTGGCCGTACATGTTGGTTTCGCCGGTGGGGGCGGCGATATAGCCGTCGGGGCGGACGCAGCCGAGGAGGAACTGGAGGCCGCGGGTCATGGCGCGGCCGTATTCGCCCTCGCCGGGGAGTTGTCCGGAGGCCATGAAGGCGATCATGACATAGGCGGTGACGGCGGCTTGGTGGTTGTTGCCCTCCCATGAGCCGTTGGGGAGCTGTCGGGAGGCGAGGAACTTCAGCGCCCCTTCGATGATGCGGTCGGCGCCCTCGGTGGTGGAGACGATGTCGGCGGGATCGGGGGGCGCGGTGTCGGGGGCGACGGCGGGCGCGGCGGCGGGCGGGGCCGGAGGGGGGGCGTCCTGGGCGCGGGTGGCGGGGGATGCCAAGGCGATCGCGCCGGCGAGGGCGGCGAGGAGGGGACGTTTGATCGGGTTCACCATCATCGTTCCATTGTGCGGGGGGGTCATCGCCGGGTCTCGGAGAGGTTGCGGAGGTATTGCTCGACCATGGGGGCGTATTCCTCGGGGTATTTCTCGGATTCCGACTGCTTGATGGCATCGCGGTCGCGCTGGGGGAGGCCGATGAACTGGCCGGTGGATTTGGGGTCGGCGCCGGCGAGTACGGTGTCGTCGGCGTTGCTGGACAGGTCTTTGCGGTCGCCCTTGCCTTCCTTGGCGTTTTTCTCGTCGGCTTTTTCGCCGGGCTTGGGACCGGCTTTGGCCTGCGCGGACATGCCTTCCTTGGCCATGGCCATGGCGGCCTGGGCCTGGGCGAGGGCCTTTTGGGCGTCGGCGGCGTGCTGCTGGGCCTGGGCGGCGTCTGGGGCGGCTGCTTGGGCGGCGGCTTGGTTCAGGGCCTCTTGGGCCTCCCGCATCGCCTCTTGGGCCGCGGGGGAGGCTTGCTGGGCGGCCTTGGCGGCGTCGGCGACGGCGTTGGCGGCCTTTTCGAGGTGTTCGCCGGCCTCCTGGGTCTTGGCGGGATCGGGCGGGGCGGCGGCGGCCTGGGCCTCGGCCTGCTGTTTCAGATCCTCCTGTTTGGCGGCGGCCTGTTGGAGGTCGGCCTTGGCCTGGGGATCGGCGGCCTGGTCGGCGGCCTGCTTGAGGGCGTCGGCGGCCTGGTCCATCGACTTGGCGGCGTCGGCGGGCTTGTTGTCGGCCAGTTCATTGGCCGCCTTCTCCGCGGCTTTTTGGGCGTCGGCGACGGGCTTGGAGGCGTTGGGCCGGCTCTCCATCTTGCCGACATCCTCGGCCAGTTGCTTCTGCTGCTGTTGCAATGACTTTTGCTGTTCAACCTGTTCGCCGGGGGGGAGCTTGTCCATCGCCTGATTCAGTTCGTCCTTGGCCTTGTTCATGGCGTCGGCGAGTTGCTCGTTGGCCTGGGCGTCGGGCGGGGGCTGTTGGCCGAGATCCTCGCGGAGTTGGTCGGCACGGTCGGCGAGTTGTTTTTGGGCGTTTTCCAGATTCTCGGTGGCGTCCTGCTGGGGAGGTTGGGCGGCCTCCGGATTTTTCTGGTCCAACTGGTTCTTGGACTGGTCCATGGCCTGCTTGGCTTGATCGAGCGATTGGGCGGCGTCCTTGGTGGTCTGCGGCAGCTCGTCCTTGACCTGTTGAACCTGATCGGCGACCTGCTTTTGCTGTTCGGCGGTCTTGGCGGCCTGGTCGGGTTGGGGCTGCTCCTTGGCGGCCTGCTTGGCGGTGTCGAGGTTGACCTCCTGCTGCTTGCGGGCGGCGTCGGCCAGTTTTTCCCGGGCCTTCTCGACCTGCTTCAACTCTTCCTGTTTCTTGTCCAACTCGGCGACCTGTTGATCGAGGGCCTTTTCGGCCTCGCGGAGGCGCGCGATGGCGTTGTTCTGCTGTTCTGCGGGATTGACGGGAGGCGAATCGGCGAGGCGCTTGGTGGCCAAGGCCATCTCGCGAGCGGCGGCGGCGACGGCGCGGGGGACGGCGGCGTCGAGGGTCAGCACCTCGTCGGTGAGGGTGGTCGTGCGATTCTTCATATCCTCCTGGCGCGGAGCTGACGCCTTGAGCTTGTCCGCGGCCGCCTGGCCTTCGAGGGTCGATTTCGCCAGCGCCTCCTGATCGGCAATGAGTTGGCGGATTTTCTCCTTCACATCCTTGGCGATGTCGGCCTTGTCCTTGCCGTCGGGGGCCTTGGCCTCGGCCTGTTCAAGGGAGCGCTGGGTATCGGCCTTGGCCTGCTCGAGTTTGGCCAGCGCTTCCTTGGATTGGTCGGTGGCCTCCTTTTTCTTGGCGTCGTTCATGGCCGAACGGGCCTGCTGCATGGCGTCCCGGGCCTCGCGGAGGGCGTCGGCGGCGAGGGGGGCGTCGGTGTCGATGTCACGGGCGACCTTGTCGGCGCGGTCGACGAGGTCGGCCTGCTTGGGTTCCATGGCCTTGAGGCGATTCCCATCGTCGTTCTTTTGGACGCGATCCCGGAGATCCTTCTGGTCGGCGATGGCGCGGTCGATTTCGGCGGCGGCCTGACGCAGGCGCGCGGCCTGGTCGAGCGGGGTGACGGCGCGGGCGACATCGCGAAGGGTATCGCGGATTTGTTTCTCGGCCGAGGCGGCCTTGAAGAGGTTGCCGGTCTTGAGGTCGTCGGCGGCGGCGCGGGCATTTTCGGCCAACCGCTGCTTGTCGGCGCGATCAAGGGCCTTGCGGGTGGCGTCGTCGGTGGCGGCGGAGGAGTCGGCGAGCTTGGCGATCTGCTTGAGCACCGTGTCGATCTCGTCGCGCAACGCCTCCTGCTCGGCCTGCTGGACATCGAGGGCGGTTCGCTGGGCGGGGTCGAGTTGGTCGACGGGCTTGTTGATCTTGGCGAGGGCGACGGCCTGCTTGAGGTTGGCGTCCTGGCGCTCGGCGAGCTTGTTGAGGCGGATCGAGAGCTCGAAGAGCTTTTGTTGACGCTGATACTCGAGCAACAACTGGGCGAGCTGGGCGATGATGGTTTTCTGGCCGCGATAGGCGTCGGTGACCTGGGCCCAGGCGGCGGCGGAATCGCCGGCGCCGCGGGCTTGCTGGAGCAGGTCGATCACTTGGCGCATCTGCTCGGCGGAGAGGCGGTTGAGGATGGTGCGGACGGCGCGGAGGGTTTTGACATCCTCGCCGTCGCCGAGACCGTTGCGGTCGAAGTCGGCGATGATGGCGTCGAGGCGGGCGGTGGCCTGGTCGGTCTGGGCTTTGACCTGCTCTTGGCGCAGTTGCTGATCGCGTATGTGTTCTGCGGGGAGGGGTGCGGATTGGGAAAATGCCGACGCGGCGGTGAAGTGCGTCGCGGCGGCGGCGGCGATAAGGTGGATGGATCGGATGG
>JBBSAF010000268.1:0-4064 GCA_038252525.1 Tepidisphaerales bacterium | reverse complement strand
CGCGCCAGGAACATGCACACCTGCCGGGGGAAGGCGATCGACTTGTGCCGTTTCTTGCTCTGCAAGTCCCCCAGCCGCACGTTGTAATAACCCGTCACCGAATCCAGGATGTGTTGGATGGTGACCCTTCGCTGCTCGGGTCCGGCGGCGTCCCCCAAGGCCGCCTTTGCGACATCCAGGTCGATCAGCCCGCCATTGAGCATCCCCAGCCCCTGGATTTTGGTGATGGCGCCCTCGAGCTCCCGCGTGTTGGTCTCGACCTTGGCCGCGACGTAGCACACCACATCGTCGGGCAGGGTCAACCCGCGCAGCCGCGCCTTCTTTTGGAGGATCGCCATCCGCGTCTCGTAGCACGGCTTCTCGATCCGCGCCACCAGTCCCCAGTTGAAGCGGGACACGAGCCGCTCCTCGAGTTCGGGGATTTCCGATGGCGAACAGTCGGCCGACAGGATGATCTGCTTGTGGTTCTGGTAGAGCGTGTTGAAGGTGTGGAAAAACTCCTCCTGCGTGCGGTCGCGCCCGCGCAGGAAGTGGATGTCGTCGATCACCAGCATGTCGGCCTGGCGATAGCGGTTGCGGAACTGGGCCATGTCGCCGGTCTCGACGCCGCTGATGAACTGATTGATGAAGGTGTCGCACGACAGGTACATGATGCGGGCGTCATCCTGTCGTTCCAGGACTTTTTGGCAGATCGCCTGGAGCAGATGCGTCTTGCCCAGCCCCACCCCGCCGTGGATGAACAGCGGATTGTACGCCTTGCCCGGCTGCTCGCCGACGGCGACACACGCGGCGTGCGGCAAACGGTTGCACGGACCGGTGACGAAGTTCTCGAATACATAATCGGGGTTCAGGGGCATCGACTCGCCCTCCCCGAAGACCCCGCCGCGCGGCAAGTTCTCGCAATGGAAACTCACCGCCACCAGCCGTCCGGTCGCCTGTTGGGCCGCCGCGGTGAAGGGGCGCTGGCACTGGCTCTGGCAGAAGTTGAGCTGGGCGCCGGTGGCGACGCGAACCTGGATCACGCCATTGGTGAGCTGTCGCGGTTCGAGTTGGTCGAACCACTGGCGGTTGAGGGTGGGGTGCTGCTGGCGCACCGACGCGAGGATTTGCTGCCAAAGCACCGGGTCGAGGGCCTTGGCTTCCGATGCGGCGCGGGGGACTGGCCCGCGCCCGATCGGCGCGTGTGTCGTGGTCATGGCGAACTTCCGGCGATCAACGCGAGAAAGATGTTTCACAGAGGCGTCCATCCCAAGCGGGACGGGCGCCGGACGACGCGATTTCGACGTTAAGCCCGCGGTCGGGCGCGATCCAAAACATACCATCGCTAACGACCGCTTCATCACAATGCGCCCATGGCGACGCGGGCGCCTGGCTCCCTCATCGGCACGAAAACAGCGCGCCGACGGGATGCAAAACGCATTCCTCCTTGATCGCCTCGGGAGACCGAACCCACCTTGGTCCGGCGGTCGGGCAGTCTACCGCGCCGACGCCAAAAGTCATGCGTTTCATCGCGTAAAAATCATTCTGATTCGCCGCCTCGACCCTTGGCCGGCGGCAGCCCCATCCGCGCCATCACCTGCTGAAGGTCGGACCATACCGCCCCTCGTGCATCGGCGGTGTAATTGCGCAACAGGTAGGCCGGATGGTACGTCGGCATCACGTCGATCGCCCGCCATGTGTGCCACACCCCGCGCAGGATTTTCATCGGCCCCTTCACCGCCAACAAAAATTGCGTCGCCGGCAAACCGAGGGTGACGATCACCTTGGGGCGCACGATCTCGATCTGCGACAATAGATAAGGGGAACACGTCGCCACCTCATCGCGGATCGGGATCCGATTGTTCGGCGGCCGGCATTTGACGATGTTGGTGATGTAAACCTGCGACCGCTTCAACCCCATCGCCCCGATTTGCTTCTCCAGCAGTTCCCCCCCCCGTCCGACGAACGGCCGGCCGGTCAAATCCTCGTTCTCCCCCGGTCCCTCGCCGATGAACATCAACTTCGCATCGACATCCCCCTCGCCGAACACCGTGTGGGTGCGGGTTTGGCAAAGGCCGCATTTGACGCAGCCGGTCACTTGGGTGCGGTCGAGCTCGTCGAGGGCGCCGATCTTTTGATCGGTGGGCAGCTCCGGCGAATCGAATGGCTCGGTCGGAACCAGTGGAATCAGCGGGATTTGCGTCGGCGGACGCGGGGGGGGAGGCGTCCTCGGCGCCAAGGCGCTCGGCGCCAACGTGATCGGCGCGGGGCGCGCTGGCGGCACGGCGGCGGCGGGGCGCGACGGCGGCGCACCGGGCCGGGAGGGCGCCGGACCGGGCCGGGCCACGACGGGCCGGGCCATGACGGGCCGCGCCGCGACGGGGCGGGACGACGGCATCGCTCCGGCGCGGCGAGCCGGCGTGGGCCAGGCGAACGCCTTCACGCCATCCAGCCCGGCCGCCTGTTCGGCCCGCAACCACAATCGCAGCCGGTTTTTCGTCGTCGCATCCATCGGAGGCCCACTTTATCGCGGACCCGCGAAACTTTCACTTGACGCCACGCCCGCGAGGAACACAATTTGCCCCCGACAAGCCACCCCGGCGCGCCATGGCGATTGCAGCGGCCCATTGCCCGCATTCGTGGAGCGCCACGGTGGTTTTTTTCGTTTGCTCCGCGACATCCAACCCGAAAGGCGAATCCCATGGCCGACAAAAAAGATCTCCTCCAATCCCAGATCGCGCATTTCGACATCACCAAGCACAATGTCGTCCCCCTCGTCGACGCCATGGGGAAGATGGCCTTCAGCGCCCGCGACCTCGCCCGCGCCGCCGACATCTACGACCGCATGCTCCGCGACACCGGCTGCGGCGTCGTCCTCTGCCTGGCCGGCTCCCTCATCAGCGCCGGCCTCAAGAAAGTTTTCGTCGATCTCCTCCGCAACAACATGGTCGACGCCATCGTCTCCACCGGCGCCAATATGATCGACCAGGACTTCTTCGAGGCCCTCGGCTATCGCCATTACATGGCCCCCGAGGAATACAAGAGCGGCACCAAGGACGGGGAGTTGCGCGAGATGATGATCGACCGCATCTACGACACCTTCATCGACGAGGCGGAACTCCGCGTTTGCGATGAAACCACGCAAAAAATCTTCGACGGCCTGGAACCCCGCCCCCACAGCTCGCGCGAACTCCTCCGCGAGTTCGGGGCCTATCTCGAAGGCCAAGGCGGTCCCAAGTGCGATGACTCGATCATTTACGAGGCGTACAAGCGCGATGTGCCGATCTTCGTCCCGGCCTTCAGCGATTGCTCGGCCGGCTTCGGCATCGTCGCCCACCAGCACAAGCGCCTGGCCGAGGGCAAGCCGTACGTGGCGTTCGACAGCGGCAAGGACTTTTATGAACTGACGCAACTGAAGCTCAAGACCGCCGACACCGGGCTGTTCATGATCGGCGGCGGTGTGCCCAAGAACTTCGCCCAGGACATCGTGGTGGCCGCCGAAATCCTCACCGACGCCGACGCCCCGATGCACAAGTACGCCATCCAAGTCACCGTCGCCGACGTGCGCGACGGCGCCCTGTCCAGCAGCACCCTCAAGGAGGCCAGCAGTTGGGGCAAGGTGGACACGGTGTGGGAACAGATGGTCTACAGCGAGGCGACCTTGGCCGTCCCCCTCATCGCCGGCTACGCCTACCACAAGCAAGGCTGGAAGGCCCGCAAGGGCCTCAAGTGGGCAAAGATTCTCGATCACCACCCCGTCCGATCGTGAACCCGCCGCGAGTGCCCCTGCGAAGCCGGGGCAGTCCCGCCTCGTTGTCACACCCATCTTTTTGGGTTCCCCATCGCGCGCCGCACGCCGCTTTCATGTCGCGTGGGCGCCTCGCCCGCGTCCGACGGCGCGACCGGCACGAATGAGGTCTGAAGGGTGTGAAAACCCCCGTTGATCGCCGCCCTTATCGGCTTTAATGGGAACAACGGGGGCGAGGCGCGTTTTTGTTACACAAGTCCGTCGCCACCGGCGGCACCCCCGGCGTCGCGGGGCCGCCTCGGCCCCGTCCGGGGGTAGCACCGGGCGAACATGAGTT
>JBBSAF010000267.1:0-4074 GCA_038252525.1 Tepidisphaerales bacterium | reverse complement strand
TCACAGCGCCCGCAGACGATGTTGATCTCCCCGACGACGCGCTGGCCGACGAGGTTCTTTTGCGGCGACTCGACGACGGTCCCGACGAACTCGTGGCCGATCACCCCGTGGAAGTCCATGTATCCGCGCACGATCTCCAGATCGGTGGCGCAGATGCCCGCCTGGTGGACGCGGATGAGGGTGTCCCCCTCGTCGGGCGGCGGGTCCGCCCGGCGGGGCTGATACGCGAGGGTTTTGTCGAACACCAGGGCGCGCATGGCGGTGGGGGGTTACGACAGCGGATGCTCCGGGCCGGTCAGATACGCCAGCCACGCGCCCTGGTCATAGCCGAAGTCCTTGCCGCTGAGGGCGACGAGGCTGCGGAGCGATTGCCAGGCGACGGCGAAGTCGCGGGCGGGAAGCTGGTTGACGAGATTGCGGGCGACATCGAGGCTCTTGTAATGCCGCAGGGCGTCGGCGGCGGCGATTCGCACGTCGCGGGCCTGTCCCTCGTCGGCCACCAGGGCGAGCAATCCCGGCGCGGCGGCGGGATCGGGCAGGTTGGAGAGCGCTTTGGCCGCCTCCAATCGCACCAAGGGCGCCGGATCGGTCAGGGCGTTGATGAAGATGGGGATGGCGGAGGGGTCGCGGGAAATGTTCAGGGCGCGGACGGCCATGGCGCGGACGGTGTAGTCGGCGTCGTATCGGGCGATCTGGGCGTAGCGTTCGGTGTAGACGCCGCGCCGGCCCCAGCGGTGATCGACCAGATACAGCATCCCTTCGCGGCGCTCGTCGGGAAAGGTCTTGTCCTCCATGCGGCGGGCCGCGCGGGCGGCGGTGTTGCCGGTGAGCTGTTCGAGCGGCCAGCGGGCCTCGTCGGGGGTGTTGTCGAACATCGAGCAGCCGGCGGCGCCGAGGGTCAGCGCGCCCAGGGTGATCCATCGCAACGATCGCATGAAAAGGTTCCTCCGGGGACTGGCGCCGACCGCCGGGCGCGTTTCACATCGCCGAGTCGTCGGCAGGCGATGGCTTGCGGTCAAAGCGCTTCACGACGCCTTGCGAACCGGCCGGGCCGAGGCGTCGGCGTACAGGGCGTCGGGGGAGACCTGTACCGGGGCGCCGACCTCCATGCCCAGGAACCGTTTGGCCAAGGCCGAAAATCGGGGCGATTCGTCGGTCACATGGCAGGTCAAACCGCCGGCCTCGTCGCCGTCCTGGAGTGTTCCGGCGGCGGCGAGGCGACGGGCGACATCTTGGGCGCATTGATCGGCGGAGTCAATCACGGCCACGGTCGGGCCGCACAGCGCGACGATGGGCGCCTTGAGGATCGGGTAATGGGTGCAGCCCAGGACCAGCACGTCCAGCCCGCGTTGGAGCAGCGGCGACAGATATTGGTGGAGTGCCAAGGTCACCAATGGATCGGTCCGGCTCGTCCCTCCTCGATGATGGGGACCAGCAGGGGGGTCGGCAGGAGCAGCAGGCGGGCGAAGTTGCGCCGGCGCAGGATGGCCCGGTCGTAGGCCTTGGATCGCACGGTGGCCTCGGTGGCGATGATGCCGATGACCGGGGAGCGGCGATTCCCGGCGGCGGCGACGGCGGCCTTGGCGCCGGGTTCGATCACGCCGCTGATCGACAAATCGGGGAACGACTCCCGCACCGACGACAAAGCCAGCGCGGTTGCGGTGTTGCAGGCGATCACGACATGCTTGGGATTCATCGGACGGGCGTAGTCGATAATCTGCCGCACGAACATCGTGACCGTGGCGGCGGACTTGGATCCATAGGGCAGACGGGCGGTGTCGCCGAAATAGACGATCTCCTCGGCCGGGAGCAGCCGACGGATCGCGCGGACCACCGTCAGACCGCCCAGACCGCTGTCGAGCACGAGGATGGGGCGCTTGGGGGTCATGGCGATGATGATTTATCGGACGTTGGGCGGCGATCCCTCCAAAGAATGGGCGCGTGTCGGATTGTTGCCGCGAGCGGACGCGGTTTTCGGGTTGCCCCGCGACCACTTTGGGGGAAAGATAGACGGGTGCCCCGGCGTTCGGGGCGGACGCGATTGGCTTGAGACGACGCATGGACCCCAGACCCACCATCGGCATCTCCATGGGCGACCCCGCCGGCATCGGCGCCGAGGTGATCGTCAAGGCGCTGGCCGACCCCGCCCTGCGCCGCAAGGCGCGCTACATCCTGTACGGGATGAACGAGCTATTGAGCTACGCCGCCGACTTGGCCGAGTTCGACGTGTTTTGGTGGCGCGACCAATACAACGGACGGCTGCGGGCGTATCCCCACGATGTGGTGGTGGTGGATTACGACCAATACTCGATGTTGGGCAGTGCCATCCGGGCGCCGTCGAAAATGGGGGGCGAGGCGTCGATGCGGTTCTGCCTCGACGCCATCGAGGCGGCGAAAAAGGGGGTCGTCGATGCCGTCGTCACCGCTCCGATCGCCAAGGAATCCTGGAAGCTCGCGGGGTATCGGTATCCGGGTCACACGGAGCTGTTCGCCGAGCGCACCGGGTCGCGCCGGTATGCGATGATGTTCGCCGGCGGGCCGCTGAAGGTGGTTTTGGCGACGGTGCACGTGCCGCTCAACAGTCTTTGGGGCCGGTTGAACATCGGCGCGGTGTTCCAACCCATCGAACTGCTGCACGAGGCATTGGTGAACTGGTTCGATCTGCCCCGACCGCGGATCGCGGTGTGCGGCGTCAACCCCCACGCCTCGGAGAACGGGCAGTTCGGCGACGAGGAGGAGCGGATCATCAAGCCGGCGATCTTCATGGCCCGCGAGCAGGGGATCGACGCCACCGGGCCTTATCCGTCGGACACGATCTTCCTGGCCGCGCGGGACGGCAAATACGATGCGGTCGTGGCGATGTATCACGACCAGGGATTGATCCCGGTGAAGCTGCTGGCGTTCGACCGGGCGGTCAATCTCACCATCGGCCTGCCCATCGTCCGCACCAGCCCGGACCACGGCACGGCGTTCGACATCGTAGGGCGAAACCGCGCCAATCCCGGCTCGATGCGGGCGGCCATCGAGTTGGCCATCGACTTGGCGATCAAGCGCCTTGCCCGCAAGGAATCGGACCGTTTGGCCCGCCGCGCCGCGAGCGATGCGAACCGCGCCGCGACCGACGCCGGATCGGATTCATCCCCGGAGGCGCCATGAACGACAAGCGGTTGAATTGGGGGATCTTGGGCACCGGCAACATCGCCCGGCAGTTCGCCGCCGGGCTGGGCCAATGCCAGCGCGGGCGCGCTATCGCAGTCGGATCGCGCTGGGACGAGTCGGCCAAGGCGTTCGCCCGGATGTGGGGCATCGACCGGGCATGGGGTTCATACGACGCCTTGCTGACGGATGCGGGCGTCGATGCGATCTACTTGTCCCTGCCCAACTCGATGCACCATGAGTGGACGCTTAGGGCATTGGCCGCCGGCAAGCATGTGCTGTGTGAAAAACCGCTGGCGACGAATGCCGCCCAGGCCGCCGAAATGTTCGATTCGGCCGAGAAACACGGGAAGTTGCTGGTCGAGGCGTTCATGTATCGCTCGCAGCCGCTGACCTTGGCGGTGCTGGAGGAGATCCGTCGCGGGACCATCGGGACGGTCAAGTTGATCCGCGCGAGCTTCTGTTATCGCACCGACAAGATCGACGGCAACATCCGTTTCGACGCCGAATTGGCCGGCGGGGCGATGATGGACATCGGGTGCTCTTGCCTGGACCTGTGCCGCCTCATCACCGGCGCCGAACCGCTCGAGGTCCGGGCGTTCGGGCATATTCACGAGCGCGGGGTGGACGATCTGGCGGTGGGCATCCTGCGGTTTCCCGGCGACGTGCTGGCGACATTCGGTTGCGGCATGCGCGTGCAGGCCGACAACACCGCGTCGATCTGCGGCGATGGGGGATACATCGAAATCCCCGTCCCGTGGAAGCCGCCGGCGGACGATGCGGTCTATGTGATCGGCAGGTCCACACCCCCGATAATGGACCACGCCGGGAAGATCGCGCCCGCGCCTCCACCGCGCGAGACCCGGCATGTGCGGTCGGGGATGAACCTGTATGGCGTCGAGGCCGATGACTTCGCCG
>JBBSAF010000266.1:0-4116 GCA_038252525.1 Tepidisphaerales bacterium | reverse complement strand
GTCGCGGGGGCGCCCCGGCCCCGTTGTGATGCCCAACTCCCCTATGGCCCCCGGCGATTCCTGTAGCTCAGCCGCACCCGGCTGAGAGGCTGTGAACTTTTCCCATCGGGGACAAAAACACCCCGTCTTTTTGCCTGAAAACGAGGCTTTTTCCCCGGAAATTCAATGATTTCACAAACTCTGAGTGAAGGGTCATTGCCTTCCCCCGTGGGCACACCGCCGCGAGCGGTTGCCCCACATGCCACGTTACGCGCATCTCCGCTATCGTTTCACCTCGGCGCCGCGGAGGGATCGCATGGTGTCGGCCAAGCCGGCATTGCCCGCCAATCGGCGGTAGTTCGCGTACAGCTTGGCATAGACCTTGCGGTTGTCGGACGGCTTGTAGATCAGGTCCTTCCGCTGCCGCGCCATCGCCTTGATGGCCGCCGCGATCGAGGCGTGCCCGGTCGCCGGGGGACCGGCCGCCAGACACCCCAGGATCGCCGCCCCCAACGCCACCGATTGATCCGATTCGGCCAGATGAACCGGCTCGCCGAGCACATCGGCCTGGATTTGCATGAGCAGCGGGCTTTTCGCCGGAAGTCCCCCCGACGCCACGAACTTTTTCACCGGCACCCCGCCATCCCGCAGGGTGTCGGCGATCCATCGCACCCCGAAGCACGTCGCCTCCAGCATCGCCCGATAAATCTGCTCCGGCCGGGTGTTGAGCGTCAAGCCCACCATCGCACCCGACAGCCGACCGTCCATCAGCGGCGTCCGGCAGCCGTTCAGCCAGTCCAAGGCCATCACCCCGCCCGATCCCGCCGGCAATTCCGTCGCCGCTTTTGTCAATTCCGCGTGCGTTTGTCCGAGGGTCCGCACGGCCCAGCCGAAGGCGTCCCCCACGCACGCCTGCCCGGTCTCGTAACCGAACATCCCCGGCAAAATGCCATCCTGCACCACGCCGGCGATGCCGGGAACCAGTTTCTCCACCTCGGAATTGAGCATGTGACACGAGCTGGTCCCCATCACCAGCACCATCGTCCCCGGCGCCCCCACCCCCGCGCCCGGCACGCCGGCATGGGCGTCGATGATGGCCGCGCCCACCGGAATCCCCGCCGGCAACCCCATCTTTTTCGCCATTCCCGGCGACAGCAACCCCGCCCGCCGACCCGGAGGCATCAGCGTGCCCGACAGCTTCGACGCCACCACGTCGCCCAACTTCGGCTTGACGGCCGCGAAATACTCCCGCGACGGATACCCGCTGTGGGCATTCCACATCGCCTTGTACCCCGCTTGGCACATCGACCGCGACAGGCTGCTGACATGGCTGGCCGGGAACGGACCGTCGATCAATTGCCACACGAACCAATCCCCCGCCTCCAGCCACACGTCGGCGGCCTTGTAGACGTGCGGGGCGTGGTTCAGCGTCTCCAGAATCTTCGGGAAAAACCACTCCAAACCGATCACCCCGCCGTAGCGATCGAGCCACTTTTCCCGACGCTCGCGGGCCACCTGGTTGATCCGGTCGGTCTCGACCTTGGCGCCGTGGTGCTTCCACAACTTCGGCCACGCCAGCGGCTCCTTGGCCAGTTTCTCGGTCAAACAAAGCGGCGTTCCATCCGCCAGCGTCGGCAACATCGTGCAACTGGTGAAGTCCACGCCGATGCCCACGATGTCGTCGAGCTGGATTTTCGCCCGTCGCACCGCCGCCCGGCACGCCTTGGCCGAATCCTCCAGCCAATCGCCGGGGTGCTGCAGGGCGTAATCCGCCGGCAACCGCCCGCCGCCGCTGGGCAATTCATGGTCGATGACCCCATGGGCATAGTCGCGTTCGGCCCGGCCGACGACCGTCCCGTCGCGCACGTCCACGACCAACACGCGCACCGACGCGGTGCCGAAATCCAATCCAAGGGTATAAGCGGGCATCCCCCCAGTGTACCCGTTCGGGGGCAAATGGGGAAAAGCGGGGTGCGGTAGGCGGTAGGCGGAAGGAGAGTAGACGGAGGGAAGAGGACGTGAGCGGGCGCGTTTTCTTGCTCGTGCGGCTTCGTTCTACTTCCGCCCACCGCCAACTCCCCTCCGCCCACCACTTCCTACAACCTCCTGCTCCGCCTACCGCCTACTTCCCTTCCGCCCACCCCTCCCGCTATACTCTTCCTCAAGTCGTTTGGACGGACCCGCCGACGAAATAAGCATGGACGCGAAGCACACCCTTGGCGAACCTCGACTCCTCATCAGCCGCGCGGCGCTGCTGCACAACGCCGCCGTCGTCCGCGCCGCCGTCGGACCCGCCGTCAAACTCTGCGCCATCGTCAAGGCCGACGCCTATGGCCACGGCGCCGCCCTCGTCGTCGAGACCCTCACCCAATTCAACCTCGACGGGCAATCCGCCCCGCCCGTCGACGCCTTCGCCGTCGCCAGCATCGACGAGGCCGCCAATCTTCCCCCGACCGACCGTCCGATCCTGATTTTCCGCCCGGTCGAAAACACCTTCCTCGGCCGCCAGCGCTCGCGCATCGAGCACGCCATCCGCCACGGCTGGGTCTTGACCGTCTGCTCGCCGTCGGCCGCCGACGACATCGCCCGCGTCGCGGTCGCCGCCGAATGCCGCGCCAACGTCCAGATCATGCTCGACACCGGCATGACCCGCTCCGGCGCCGACGCCGACGACGCCGAATCCCTGGTCCGCAAGGTCCTCGATCAACCGGCGCTGCGCCTGCACGGGCTGTGTTCGCATTTCGCCTGCTCCGAGGAACCCGACCATCCGGCCAACGCATCGCAACTGGCGGTGTTCCAAAAACTATCGAACCCCTGGACCGACCCCGCCCGCTGCGATGGTCGGCGGATCGTCCGCCACATCGCCAACAGCGGCGCGGTGTTCAACGCCCGCCACGCCCATTTCGACATGGTGCGGCCCGGAATCGCCCTCTATGGCATCGACCCGACCTGCCGGCCCGATGTCCACCGCAAACTGCGACCGGCCCTGCGCTGGACCGCGCCCCTGGTGATGGTCCGCGACGTGCCCGCCGGCGTGTCGGTCGGATATGGCCAGACCTGGACCGCCCCCCGCGCCACCCGCCTGGGGCTGATCCCCGTGGGATACGCCGACGGCTACATGCGGGCGTTTTCCAGCGCCGCCAAGGTGATGATCCACGGCCGACCGGCGCCGGTGGTGGGGCGGGTCAGCATGGACCTCATCACCGTCGATCTCGGCGAGCATCCGCAGACCCACATCGGCGACGAGGTGACATTGCTCGACAGCGACCCCCTGTCGCCGGCCAGCGCCTACGCCCTGTCGGCGATCGGGGGGACGATCCCCTACGAGCTGTTCTGCGGCATCGGCGCCCGCATGCACCGCGTCGCCGTGGATGACCCCCAACCCGCCGCCGTGGCGTGAGGGCGAGGCGAGATCATCGCTCACGGCTCACCACTCCCCGCGCTCGCCCGCTCACCGCTCACCGCTCACTCGCTCACCGCTCACCGCTCACCGCTCACCCGCTCACCCGCTCACCGCTCACGGCTTACGGCTCACGGCTCAACGCTGACCGCTCCCCCCTCACCGCTTCCGGCTCACCCGCTCACCGCTCCCGGCTCACGGCTCAACGCTGACCGCTCCCCCGCTCCACCGCTCCACCGCTCCACCGCTCTCCCGCTCCACCGCTCTCCCGCTCTCCCGCTCCCGCGCTCATCGCGCGCCGATCGTCATCGCCGTCTTCGGCCGAAGCGATTCGTCCAACTCCGCCTCGACCACTCGTTCATCCCGCGCCCCCAGCGCCGTCCACTGTTCGAGCGTGACAACGCCCTTGCCATCCCACCACGTCCCGATGTACGCCAGCGCCCCGCCCTTGCCCGCGAAAACATATCCGTTGCCGGCGATCTCGTCGGCGTATCCGACGAGCGTGTGATCGGGATTGGAAATGACGATCGGCGCGCAATCCCCATCCCGCACCGGCAACCCCGGACACGCGACGAGATTGTTCGTGATGTGAAGATCCGACGTCTTGCCGGATAACTTGATCCCCCCGCCGTACGCCGGCTGGGCCGCCGTCGCCGCCGGCCCCGCGTCGTCGAGCGTGGTGTTGTGGTCGATCCACACATGCTCCACGCCCCGATGCAGGGTCTGCGACCACCCCG
>JBBSAF010000265.1:0-4119 GCA_038252525.1 Tepidisphaerales bacterium | reverse complement strand
TGAAAACAGCGACGCGGGCGAGGCGCCCCCGCGACAGGGGAAGGCCCGCGCCTCTTGGTTCGCGGGGTTGCTCGCGTGCCTCGGCTGCCTCATCGGCTGCGCCGCCGGGCCGACGTGGCAGGGTCCGACGACGGCGGCGAAGGTGACGACGCGGCCGTGGGGGGAGGCGCCGGCGGCGGTGGTGTATGAGTCGGACCACTACCGGTTGTATAGCACCCTGCCCAATGCCCCGGCGGTCGAGGACATCGTGCAGGTGCTCGAGGGGGCGTATGGCCAGTACCGGCGCATCGCCCCGCCCACGGCGCCCACGGCGACCCCGATGAAGTGCCTGCTGTTCGCCAATCGCGCCCAGTGGGCGTCGTTCACCGAAAAACACACCGGCGACGGGGCGGGCATTTATCTCAAGATCGTGCGCGGCGGGTACACCCTGGATGATGTGTTCGTGGCCTACAACATCGGCCCGATCGCCACCCGGTCGGTGGCGGCCCATGAGGGGTGGCATCAGTACCTCGCCCGCCATTTCCAAGGTCGGCTGCCCCCGTTTTTGGAAGAGGGGTTCGCGTGTTTCTTCGAGACCCTCAAGGATGACAACGGCCTGCCGCAATGGAACTTGCGAACGAATCCCAATCGGCTGGCCAGCCTGGCCTACGCGGTGCGGGCGAACCAGACCTGGCCGCTGGGGCAATTGGTGACGATGCACGCGGGACAGACGGTGGAGGCCGAACCGGATCGGATCGAGGCGTTTTACGCCCAGAGCTGGGCGTTCGCGCTGTTCCTGCGGGAGGCGGAAAACGGGCGATATCGTCCTGCCCTGGACCGGCTGATGCGCGATGCGGCGGCGGGTGTGACCATCGACCCGACCGGAACGCTCACGCGACGCCGCGGCGGATGGGATCCGGCGGGCGTCCGTCCCATGCTGGAGTACTATTTGGAAATGGATTTCCCGGCCATCGAGAGGGCGTATTGGGCGTACGTGAACCGTTTGGTGGCGGGATCCGCGGAATAGGGGAGCGGGGCACGCGATTCAGGCGGCGCGAGCGTACGAAGGCCCAATGGGGCCAACCGACGGTCGGACTTGCAAGGAAGGGGAGACGCCAACGTCCCGGTTGTCGCGGGACCGCCTCGGCTTCGCCTTCCGCCGCATGGGTGGATCGAATGCAAGCGAGTTGGGCGCGCGAAGCGCGGTTTTCACAACCTCCACACCCGCTTTCGCCCGGTGATGCCCCCAGGACGAGGCCGAGGCGGCCCCGCGACGGAAGAACCGCCCCCATGGTGACGGCATGGGCCGAAGCGCCCCCCGACAGGGGACGGGAATCGCGGAGTGGCCGCCGATCGCCCCGAACCTTTGGCGGGGGGTAAGATTATAGTTGGCGTTGCGCATCGGATGCGGTAGAAAAGAGGGCATGTTGACAAGCACCCAAGACATCGTACAGAGGCGAATGGTTCACTTCCTCGGACGGGTGCAGGGTGTGGGGTTTCGATATACGGTGCAGAACGTCGCCATGCAGTATGACGTGCGGGGGTATGTGCGAAACCTGCCGGACGGGAGCGTCGAACTGCTGATCGAGGGCCATCGCGGCGACCTCGACCAGATCATGGAGTGCATCCAGCGCAAGATGGATTGTTTCTGTCGCAAGGTGCAGGTCGAGGAGCGCCCCGCGACCGGGCAGCTTGAGGCGTTCCACATCCGCCACTGCTGAAGATCGCCCTCCCGCCGTCGCCGCCGACCATCGCCTTTCCGCCGTCGCGGACCATCGCCTTTCCCCCCCGCCGACCATCGCCCTCCCCCACCGCCGACCATCGCCCTTCCGCCGTCGCGGACCATCGCCTTTTCCCCACCGCCGAAGATCGCCTTGGCGCGCGCCCCTCACCCTTCCGATTCGACCAATCCCTCGGCCACCAGCCATACCCGCGTCGCGTCGGGATCCACGCAGATCAAAAAGACCTCTTGGACCGTGCCCGTACCATTGTAAAGGCACTTGAGTCCGGCGTCGGTGGGGTATTGGATGCGGAAGCTCGGCGGGGTCTTGCCGCGACGGACCTTGATGCGTCCGGGAACGATGCGCGACACATGGGGACACTGCTTGATGATCCGGTCGAGGATGGCATCCAGCCCCCCCACCCGACCGTGCTGACGTTTGATGCGACCGAATTTCATTTTTCGTCCGTGATCGGTGACCGCAAGTCAGGTGTCACTGGTCATGAGTCATTGGTCATTTGTCATTGGTCATTGGTCATTTGCGGGTCGGTGGCCGGGGCCAATCCCTCTTACAACTTATAACGTTCAACCAGCCCCGATAGACGTTGGACGGAATGACCGTGGGATCAGGATAGCGATTCGGGGCGTCGGGGTCTTTCCCGGGCGTGGAATGCAATTTCATTTTAATTCGCACATCCAAGGTGCGGATTCCTCCGTAGGGTGGGGTGGAACGCATCGGAATGTTTCGGGGCGTTCACAAAACATTAGTCCGGCCCACCGGTCGGAAGGAGCATCGCCATGACTCGACGCACACGCTGGTTTCTCGCAAGCGCCACGACCCTCGCCGCCATGGGGGGAGTGGTTTCAATCCCGACGTTCTCGCCGCAACCGGTCGCGGCCATGGAAAAAGACATGGCAGCGCCCAAGGATATCATCGAAACTGCCACGGGTCCGGGGATGACGGATGTCAGCACCCTGGTGACGGCGATCAAGGCCGCCGATCTGGTCGACGCCCTCAAGGGCGAGGGTCCATTCACGGTGTTCGCGCCGACCAATGAGGCGTTTGCCAAACTGCCCAAGGGGGTGGTTGAGGATCTGCTGAAGCCGGAGAACAAGGAAAAGCTCAAAGCGATTTTGCTGTACCACGTGCACGCCGGCGACGCCATCAAGGCCGCCGATTGCAAGACGATGAAGCTGGACACGCTCAACGGCAAGCCGCTGATGGTGAAGGTCGGCGACGACGGCGTGATGATCAACAACGCCAAGGTGGTGAAGACCGACATCGTGTGTTCCAACGGGGTGATCCACTGGATCGACACGGTGCTGATGCCCGAGTGATCCCCGATGCGGATTGGCATTGGAAAGGCGGCCGTCCGACAACCCGGGCGTCCGCCTTGTCCATTGGAACCGGTAGCGGAAAGGTCGCGCTCGAACCGGGGTTCCCCCGTGGCGGCGTTCGGGATTATGATGGCCGCCGGGGAGGGATCGGCGGCACGATGGGCGAACCGGACGACGGCGAGGACGACCAGGCGCTGGTCGCGGCGATGCGCTGCGGCGACGGTGCGGCGCTGCGCGCGTTTTATGACCGCCACTGCGGGATCGTCATGGCGATCGGGCTGAGGGTCTTGGGCGATATTTCAGATGCCGAGGAGCTGCTGGTCGATGTGTTCCATGAGTTTTGGCGCCGGGTGGGGTCGTTCGATCCGGCGCGGGGGACGCCGGTGGCGCTGTTGGTGACGCTGGCGCGCAGCCGGGCGATCGACCGGCGGAGATCGCGGTCGAAAATCCATTGGGTTTCGCTTCCCGACCGGCCCATGGCGGCGCCGGCGGACGGGTCGTCGGGGGAGGATGAAAAATGCCTCATGCGCCAAGCGCTGGCGGGCTTGGGTGAGTCGCAGCGGCGCGCGATCGAATGTTGCTATTACGACGGACTGAGCCACATCGAGATCGCCGCGCGATTGCAAAAACCGCTGGGGACGATCAAGAGTTGGATTCGTCAGGGGCTGTTGAGGTTGCGCGAGGTGATGGACCGGCCGGCGGGTCGGAGGGATGCCCCATGAGCGACACGGCACGATGTTCACTGGATGGGGGACGACGCACCGAATTGGCGGTGGGTTTCGCCGCCGACGCGCTGGAGCCTGACTCCCTGACGCTGTTCACCGAGCATCTGGCGGCGGGCTGCCCGGCGTGCGAGGCCGAGTGCGCGCGGGCGAACGGATTGTTGGCGGGGATCGTCGCGTCCGTTGCGACCGTGGCGCCGCCGGCGCGGGCATGGACGCGGCTGGCGAATCGGATCGAGGCCGAGCGGATGGAGGCGTCCGGGAACCGGCGCGGGGCGGGATACGGGGTGGCGGCGGCGATCGGGGCGGGATTGGCGGCGCTGGCTCTGCAATACGGGGTGGCGCTGCCGAGGGCGATGG
>JBBSAF010000264.1:0-4150 GCA_038252525.1 Tepidisphaerales bacterium | reverse complement strand
GGTGTTCGCGGGGGACGGACATGGCGGCGGGGGGGTACGCTGGCCGTGGCGCGTAGGGGTGTGCCCATTTTTCCGGGCAAGCCGCGCGATTCGTCGGGCCGACCCGCTCTGGCGCTATCGGAAACGGAGGTCGTGTCGCTCGAAGCGCCACGTTGCCCGGATTTTTGGGCACACCCGCGCGGAGTGAGAGCGGGGGGATTTCGCTTGTGTATAGGGGGCGGATGGGGTATCGGTGGGGGCGCATGGGTCGGGGTTATGGGGGCGCCAATCATTTCAGAGGTGTTTCATGAGCGAATCGCAAGGGCATGGACAGGGTCATCAGACGGCGAAGATCGCACCGATGCCGGTGTCGCACTCGGCGGCGATCGAGCTGGATTCGATCGGGCTGGTCGAGGAAATCGAGACGCCCAACGCGGCCGAGGGGATGCGAAAGATCAAGGCGTTCGGCGTCGCCGACGGCGGCGGTCGGGACATCAAGTGGAAGCGCGAGCCGCACAAGACGGGCACGGGGGCGACGCGGGTGCGGACGTTCCACGGCAAATTGTCGGACCAGGGGATGGAATACCTGGACGGCGCCGTCAATGAGTGGCTCAACGAGCATCCCGAGGCCGAGGTGAAGTTCGTCACCAGCTCGGTGGGGGTGTTCGAGGGGAAGATCCGCGAGCCGGCGTTGGTGCTGAACCTCTGGTACTGAGCGACCCACGTGGCGCCGCCGCCTCGGCGAACATGCGGAGGCGCACACGCGGGTTGGCGGGTGGGTTGAATCTCGCGCCGGGCGATAGGGGCGAACGGGTGACGTTGGAGCCGGCCGGGGGCGCCCCATATTGCAGGCGGGGCGCGCATTTCAGCGGGCCGATGCGCAGGGGCGCGATCGGGCATCGCACCCCCGTCCCATGAGGGTGGATTAGCGTGTGGCGGGCCGATGCGCAGGGGCGCGATCGGGCACCGGGGTGGCGTTGCTTGACATGGCTCGTTGCCCGAAGTTTCGGGCACGCCCCACCGGCGGGTGGGGTCGGGGGTTTCTTGTGCGCGCCGGTCGGGTTGCATAAGATCGCCGGGCGACCGGAAAATCGACGAAATCCAACCGCCAACCCGAGGTTTTTTGATGACCATTGCCAATCCGTTTTCCTCCCGCGCGACGTTGAAGACTCAGTCGGGGGATGTGACGTTGTATCGGTTGGAGGCGCTGTCGAAGGCGGGGTTGGGGGATCTGTCGAAGTTGCCGTTCTCGATCAAGATCCTGCTGGAGAGCTGCCTGCGGAACTGCGACGGGTTCCAGGTGACCGAGGCCGATGTGGCGCGGCTGGCGGGATGGAAGCCCAATGATCCGAAGCCGGCGGAGGCGCCGTTCAAGCCGGCGCGGGTGATTTTGCAGGATTTCACGGGGGTTCCGGCGGTGGTGGACCTGGCGGCGATGCGTTCGGCGATGGCGCGGGCGGGGGGGGATCCCGCGCGGATCAATCCGCTGGTTCCGGTGGATTTGGTGATCGACCATTCGGTGCAGGTGGACGCGTTCGGGTCGGGGATGGCTTTGGAAACCAACATCGAGCGGGAGTTCGAGCGCAACCGCGAGCGCTATGAGTTCCTCAAGTGGGGGCAGAAGGCGTTCGAGAACTTCCGGGTGGTGCCGCCGTCGATGGGGATCGTGCATCAGGTGAATCTTGAATACCTGGCGACGGTGGTGGTGGTGCGCGGGGGGGTGGCGATGCCGGATTCGCTGGTGGGCACCGACAGCCACACGACGATGATCAACGGGCTGGGGGTGCTGGGGTGGGGCGTGGGCGGGATCGAGGCCGAGGCGTGCATGTTGGGCCAGCCGATTTATTTGGTGATGCCGCAGGTGGTGGGGTTCAAGCTGAAGGGAAAGTTGCCGGAGGGGACGACGGCGACGGACTTGGTGCTGGTCATCACCCAGATTCTGCGAAAGCACGGGGTGGTGGAGAAGTTCGTCGAGTTCTTCGGGCCGGGGTTGGCGGCGATGACGGTGGCCGACCGGGCGACGATCGCCAACATGGCGCCGGAATATGGCGCGACGATGGGATTCTTCCCGGTGGACGAGCAGACCTTGGCTTATTTGCGGCTGACCGGTCGATCGGCGGGGCAGGTTGATCGGGTCGAGCGATTTTGCAAGGAACAGGGACTGTGGCGGGTGGACGAGGCGGAGCCGACGTTCACGGAGGTGTTGGAGCTGGATTTGTCGACGGTTACGGCGTCGTTGGCCGGGCCGCGCCGGCCGCAGGATCGGGTGGACATGCCGTCGGTGGGGTCGTCGTTCCGTGCGGCGTTGGTCGAGACGTTCAAGAAGCAGGTTTCGGGCAAGCGGGTGGATCGGCTCAAGCGGGTGGCGGGCGAGGACGCCAGCGCCGAGGACGCCAGCGCCGAGGACGCCAGCGCCGAGAACGCCAGCGCCGAGGACGCCAACGGGAAGGGCGTCAACGGCGAAGCGGGCAATGCCGCCGGCAAAGCCGCCGGCGACGGGTCGGCGGTGGCGGAGGTGGATGGCAAGTCGATTTCGATGACCCACGGCGACGTGGTGATCGCGGCCATCACCAGTTGCACCAACACGTCCAACCCCGGCGTGATGCTGGCGGCGGGGCTGCTGGCCAAGAAGGCGGTCGAGAAGGGTCTGCGTGTTCCGGCGTATGTGAAGACGAGTTTGTCGCCGGGCAGTCGGGTGGTGACGGATTATTACGAGCGGTCGGGGCTGGGCGCGTACCTGGACAAGCTGGGATTCCAGACGACCGGGTATGGGTGCATGACGTGCATCGGCAACAGCGGGCCGCTGCCCGACGCGGTGGCCGGGGCGGTGGAGAAGGGGGATTTGGTGGCGGCGGCGGTGTTGTCGGGCAACCGCAACTTCGAGGGTCGGATCAATCCGCATGTGAAGGCGAATTATTTGGCGTCGCCGCCGTTGGTGGTGGCGTACGCGCTGGCGGGGAGCGTGGATGTGGATTTGTCGAGCGATCCGATCGGGCTGACGCCGGCGGGAGAGAAGGTCTACCTGAAGGACATCTGGCCGACGCAGGCGGAGGTGCAAGCGGTGTTGTCGTCGAGCATCGACGCGGGGATGTTCCAGAAGGAGTACGGCAATGTCGAGGACGGCAATGAGCGGTGGAACGACATTCCGGTGAAGGGGGGGCAACTGTTCGCGTGGGATGAATCGAGCACCTACATCCAGGAACCGCCGTTCTTCACGGATTTGTCGGCCCGGCCCAAGCCGATCGCGGCGATAACGGGGGCACGGGTGTTGGCGATGGTGGGCGATTCGGTGACGACCGACCACATCTCGCCGGCGGGGTCGATCAAGAAGGATGGACCGGCGGGACGATATCTGCTGGAGAAGGGCGTGGGGGCGGCGGATTTCAACAGTTATGGTTCGCGGCGCGGCAACGATCGGGTGATGACGCGGGGAACGTTCGCCAACATCCGACTGAAGAATCAACTGGCGCCGGGGACGGAAGGGGGCGTCACGAAATATCCGCCGACCGGCGAGGTGATGAGCATTTACGACGCCTCGACGCGGTATCGGGCCGACGGCGTGGCGCTGGTGGTGTTGGCGGGCAAGGATTATGGCATGGGGTCGAGCCGGGACTGGGCGGCCAAGGGGGTGTATCTGCTGGGGGTGAAAGCGGTGATCGCCGAGTCGTTCGAGCGCATCCACCGCTCCAACCTGGTGGGGATGGGGGTGCTGCCGCTGGTGTACCGACGGGGCGAGACGCGGGCGTCGTTGGGGTTGGACGGGACCGAGACATTCGACATCGCCATCGCCGATGATCTGAGGCCGGGGCAGGAGGTGGCGGTGCGGGCGGCGAAGGCGGATGGGAGCGGGGTGGAGTTCACGACGGTGTGCCGGATCGACACGCCGGTGGAGATCGACTACTACCGCAACGGGGGGATTTTACACACGGTGCTGCGGAAGTTGCTCGCGGGGAAATGAGGGGGGAGACGACGGAGAATGGGGCGGAATCCAACGGATTGGTCCGGTGCGGGCCCGCCACTTCTCATGTCGCGGGGCCGCCTCGGCCTTGTTGTTATACACAAGTCACCGGCCAACCGCCGTGGTTTCCATGTCGCGGGGGCGCCTCGGCCTTGTTGTTATACACAAGTCACCGGCCAACCGCCGTGGTTTCCATGTCGCGGGGGCGCCTCG
>JBBSAF010000263.1:0-4187 GCA_038252525.1 Tepidisphaerales bacterium | reverse complement strand
CGCGGGACACCGATGGCGATGGCAAGGCCGACGAGGTGGTGACGATCCTCGGCGAGGGGACGCTGCCGAGCGGCGGGGGGCATTGGTACCGGTCGATCTGTGTGACGGAGGATGGGTTTTACACGTCGATCGGGGATTCGGGCAACGCCAGCGACGAGATGAACACCGATCGGCAGAAGATCTGGCATTACAATCTCGACGGGACGGGGAAAAAATTGTTCGCGTCGGGGATTCGGAACACCGAGAAGCTGCGGGTGAGGCCGGGGACCGATGAATTGTGGGGGGCGGACCACGGGTCGGATTGGTGGGGGCGGCAGTACGGGGAGCGGGAGGGGGCGCAGCCGTTCACGAATCTGAATCCGCCCGATGAGTTCAACCACTACGTCGAGGGGGGCTTTTACGGGCATCCGTTCATCACGGGCAACCACGTTCCGCGGGCGGAATACGCCGATCGGAAGGACATCGTGGAATTGGGGGAGAAGACGATCGCGCCGGCGTGGGCCAACGGGGCGCACTGGGCGAACAACGGGTGGACATTTTTGGCGAGGGATCATTTCCCCGAACATGAGGGGGATGCGATCATCGCGTTCCATGGGTCTTGGAACCGCCGGCCGCGGGCGGGGTATTGCGTGCAGCGGATTCTGTTCGATAAGGTGACGCACCTGCCGTACGGGTCGCGGACGATCGTGGACTGTTTGGGTGAGGACGGCGATGTGTTGGAGCGTCCGGTGGACGTGGCGGAGGGGCCGGACGGCGCGATTTATTTCAGCGGGGACCAGGGGCGTCGGATTTACCGGATCGACAAGGTGGCGGAATGAAAAAATGGATTGGGGTTGGAATGATGGCGGTGGTCGTGGGCGTGGCATGGGCGGGGGACGCGCGGGCGGGAGAGGATGGCGGGACAACGGCGGCGGGCACGGCGGACGTGCCGGCGGCGCAACCGGCGGCGACGACGCGGGCGGCGGCGGGGGAAGTATCGGTGGAGGCGACGGGGTTCGGTGCGATGGGGTATTTCGAGGATCACTGCGCGCGGTGTCATGGGCCGGGGGGGTCGTTTTTCGGGGATGGGTTCGCCAAGGGGAAATCCGATGAGCGGTTGGGCAAGCGGGTGAGCCGGATGGCGTCGGGGCCGGGGAACGCGCCGGTGGACGAGCGGCAGTTGGGGCTATTGGTGGATTATCTGAAGCATGTGGCGGGCAAGGCGCCGTATGTGGAGGTGGTGCGGGTGATCGAGCGCGACGGGGTCATGGAATATCGCGGCGAGGCGACGGCGGGGTCGGTGGTGACGCTGGGGACGGGGGACAAGGCGGTGGTGGCGGAGCGGGACGGGGATCGGTGGACGGCGAATGTGGCGGCGGGTGAGAAGGTGGAGTCGGTGTCGGTGTCGGCGGGCAAGGGTGAATGAAGGGGGGTGGATGTCAGCGCCTTGGCGGTCGGGGGCGCGGTCGGTGTCGGTTTTGGGCGGGCGGGGCGAATGAAAGGATGCGATGAGCGCGATCGTCGAACTGTTTGGCGGCGGGGTTGCGGTCGATTCGGCCGTGACGGTGCGGGGTTGGGTGCGGACGCGGCGGGACTCGAAGGCGGGGTTTTCGTTTTTGGCGGTGCATGACGGGTCGTGTTTCGACGCGATCCAGGTGGTGGCGCCGGCGGGTTTGGCGAATTATCAATCGGAGATCGCGCATGTGACGACGGGGTGCGCGGTGATCGTGAATGGCACGCTGGTGGCATCGCAGGGGAAGGGGCAGAGGGTGGAGATCCAGGCCGATTCGGTGGAGGTGGCGGGGTGGGTGGACGACCCGGACAGTTATCCGGTGTCGGCCAAGCAGCACTCGTTCGAGTATTTGCGGGAGGTGGCGCATCTTCGGATGCGGACCAACACGTTCGGGGCGGTGACGCGGGTGCGGCACGCGTTGGCGATGGCGGCGCATGGGTTTTTCGATGGCGAGGGGTTTTGTTGGATCCCCACGCCGATCATCACGGCGTCGGACTGCGAGGGGGCGGGGGCGATGTTCCGGGTGAGCACGCTGGATATGGCCAATTTGCCGCGGACGGCGGGAGGCGCGGTGGATGACGGCCGGGATTTTTTCGGCAAGCCGGCGTATTTGACGGTGTCGGGGCAGTTGAACGCCGAGGCGTATTGTTTGGCGATGGGGAAGGTTTACACGTTCGGGCCGACGTTTCGGGCGGAGAACTCGAACACGCCGCGGCATTTGGCGGAGTTCTGGATGATCGAGCCGGAGGTGGCGTTCGCGGATTTGGCGGCGGACGCGGATTTGGCCGAGCGGTTCCTGAAGCATTTGTTCCGGGAGCTGTTGGAGCGTCGGGGGGATGACATGCGGTTTTTCGCCGATCGGATCGACAAGACGTGCATCGATCGGCTGGAGCGGTTCATCGGGGCGAGCTTCGAGCGGATGGAGTATGGGGAGGCGGTGGCGGCGCTGGAAAAGAGCGGGGAGCGGTTCGAGTTTCCGGTGTCGTGGGGGATGGATTTGCAGACCGAGCATGAGCGGTATCTGACGGAGAAACTGGTGGGGCGGCCGGTGGTGGTGATGAATTATCCCAAGGAGATCAAGGCGTTTTACATGCGGCAAAACGACGACGGGAGGACGGTGGCGGCGATGGATGTGCTGGCGCCGGGGATCGGGGAGATCATCGGGGGCAGCCAGCGCGAGGAGCGTCTGGACCGGCTGGATGAGCGGCTGGGGGAGATGGGTTTGGACAAGGAATCGTATGGGTGGTACCGCGATTTGCGTCGGTATGGGACGGCGCCGCACGCGGGGTTCGGTCTGGGGTTCGAGCGGACGATTTTGTATGCGACGGGGATGCAGAACATCCGGGATGCGATCCCGTTTCCGAGGACGCCGAACAACGCGGCGTTTTGCGCGGGGCGGGCGGGGAGGTCCGTTGCGTGGCGCGGGGTTTGCGGGGATGGGCGGGGGATTTTCGCGGGAGAGGCCATGACGCAATATGGATACGGAGCGGCTCGTCGCGGGGGGTTGCCGGTGCGGTGGATCGTCGCGGCGTTGATCGCGGTGGGGGGGTTGGTCAGCTATTATTCGAGCACGGAGACCAATCCCGTGACGGGGGAGAAGCAGCATGTGGCGATGAGCGTCGATCAGGAGAAGGCGTTGGGGTTGCAGTCGGCGCCGGAGATGGCGGCGCAAATGGGGGGCGCGGTCGATCCGGCCGGCGACGGGGACGCGCGGCGGGTGGGGGAGGTGGGGCGTCGGGTGGTCGAGCGGTCGGACGCATCGAAAAGCCCGTACGTGGGGAACTTCCACTTTTATTTGCTGGATGATCCGCGGACGATCAACGCCTTCGCGCTGCCGGGGGGGCAGGTGTTCATCACGCGGGGCTTGTATGACAAGTTGAGGACCGAGGCGCAACTGGCCGGGGTGCTGGGGCATGAGGTGGGGCATGTGATCGGGCGACATGCGGCCGAGCACATGGCGACGGGGCGGTTGGGGCAGATGCTGTCGGTGGCGGTGGGGGTGGGGGCGAGCGATGATCGGGGCGGGGGATATCGCGCCCAGGCGGTGGCGGCAATGGTCAACCAGATGATGCAGCTCAAATACAGCCGGGCCGATGAGTCGGAGGCCGACACGCTGGGGCTGGGTTTCATGGCGCAGGCGGGGTATGACCCGTCGGCGATGCTGGGGGTGATGGAGATTTTGAAGGCGGCGTCGGGCGGGAGTCGGCAGCCGGAGTTCATGGCGACGCACCCGCACCCGGAGCATCGGATCGAGACGATCAAGGGGTATTTGGCGAAGCATTATCCCAACGGAGTTCCGGGGGAATTGACCGAGGGGGCGGGGTTGTAGGGGAGGTGGGGGGCGTGTCGTTGTCGTGCACAAGTCGGCCGACGCGGTTTTTATGGGGCGGGGGCGCCTCGCTTCGCCTTCCCGATGAAAGCCGGTGACGATGGCGCTCGGCGGGGGTTTTCACAACCTCCAAACCCCGTTCGTGCCGGGCGAGTTGTTGGATGCGGGCGAGGGCACACGCGACGAGAGAACGTGCGGCGACGGCCGGGGGGCGAAAAGAGTGATAACGCGGACGGGGGACTGCGCTGCTGCCATGAGATATGTGGCATAGCCGCCCTCGGCTGTGCCCCCCGTTGCCACGCCAATCACCCTTCACTCAGCCGGGGGCGGCTGAGCTACACAAATCGCCAAGGGCAACGGGCGGGT
>JBBSAF010000262.1:0-4189 GCA_038252525.1 Tepidisphaerales bacterium | reverse complement strand
TCGTGGGATGGGCGAAGGGATTGCCGAGAAGGGCCTTGCGGCGGATGGAACGATCGTCGGGGATGGCGGGGGCGTCGGCGACGAACGCGCCGGATTCGTCGATGATCGCGCGCCCGGTGCCCAGCAAACCGATGTCGGGGCGGGCACGGAGGAACGTTAGTTGTCGTTCCAGACGGTTCGGTTCGGCGATGTCATCGGCGTCCATGCGGGCGACGAACTCGGTGTCGATCAGATCCAGGCCGCGATTGAGTGAGCGGGTGAGGCCGAGGTTGGCGCCGTTGACGATGAGCCGGATGCGGCGGTCGGGGATGGCGCCGATGAGCTCGCCCGAGCCGTCGGTGGCGCCGTCGTCGAGGATGAGAAAGATGAAATCCCCCATCGTCTGGGCGCGGATGCCCTCGACCGCGGCGGTCAGCCAGCGGCGGTCGTTGAAAACCGACATCAGGACGGTCACGGCAGGTCGCGCAGGCATGTGGGATGTCGCTCCAGCCAAAGGCCCAGACACAGGAAGACCCACGTTCGCTGGGGGCGCAGGGCGGGGATGATCGAAGGCAATCCGGGCAGCAGGGCGACGAGCGGCCCGTCGGTGCGACGGACGCGGCGCCACATCGCGTCCACCTCGGGCGTTTTCAGCCAGGCGCCGACGGGGGCGCCGAATCCCTGTTTGCCGCGGCGTCGGATCGGCTCCGGCCAGAGATCGGAAAAGGCCCGGCGCATCAGGCCCTTCAATTGCGGGTCGGCGAATCGCAGGGAGGCCGGGAGGGACAGCGCGAACTCGGCGAGGTCGGCGTCGAGGAAGGGGCTGCGGGTTTCCAGGCCGTGGGCCATGGCGGCGCGGTCGATCTTCACGAGGATGTCGCCGGGGAGATAGCAGGTGGCGTCGAAATGGGTGGCGTGATCGAGTGCGGACGGGAGGCGGGGGGCGTCGAACGCATCGCGGATTGCAACCAGCGTCGGGGGCGCCGGTCGGGGCGACCAGAGGGCGGACCGGTCGAAATGCAGGTGGGTGGCGCGGGCGGTGTGGGCGTTCCAGCCGTCGGCGGGGGGAACCGACAACGGCGGCGAATACCACGAATAGCCCCCGAACAGCTCGTCGGCGCCGTCGCCGCCGAGGGCGACCTTCACATGGTCGCGGGCGAAGGCGGCGATCTGGAAGGCGGGGATGTTGGACGAGTCGCCGAAAGGCTCATCGTACACCTCGATCATGCGCTGGAGCATCGGCGCCGGGTCGATGGTCGCCTGCAATTCGCGGTGGTCGGTGCGGTACAGGTCGGCGGCGGCGCGGGCGAAGGGCAGTTCGTCGATCAGGTCGCCGAAGCCGACGGCGTAGGTCTGGATCCGCCGGCCGGCGTCGGACGCCGCGAGGCCGACGAGGGTCGTCGAGTCCAATCCGCCGGATAGGAAACACCCCACCGGCACGTCGGCCACCCACTGGCGATCCACGGCGGCGGATGTCAGCCTCCGAATCTCCGCGACGGCGTCGTCGGCGCCGATTCGGCGGGCGCCGATGGCGGGGGTCCACCAGCGATGGGGCGCAGACGCGGCGCCGTCGGCGAAGGTCATCGCGCATCCGGGCGGCAGGACGTGGACATCGCGGTAAATCGTGCGATCGGGCGGGACGTAGAACAGCGCCACATAGGCATCGACCGACAGGGGATCGAGTCGGGGATCGATCATGCCGGTGGCGAGGATGGCCTTGATCTCCGATGCGATGAGCCATTGGCCGCGGGGACATCGCGCGAAGAACAGGGGCTTTTCCCCGAAGCGATCGCGGGCCGCGAACAGCCGACGGTCGCGCCGGTCCCACACCGCGAAGGCGAACTGGCCATTGAGGCGCGGGCACACGCCATCGCCCCATTCGATGAATCCGCGCAGCAGCGACTCGGTATCGCAGCGGGTATGGAACCGGTGGCCGCGGGCGGTGAGTTCATTGCGCAGGTCGGCATGGTTGAAGATCTCCCCGTTGAAGACGATGGACCATCGGCCGGTGTCGTCGGTCATCGGCTGGGCCCCGCCGGCGGGATCGAGGATCGCCAATCGCGTGTGGCCGAGATCGCAGCCGGGGGCGCGTTGGATCCCCTCGCCGTCGGGCCCGCGATGGCGCAGGGCGGCGACCATTCTTTCGATGGCGCCGAGGGGCGCGGCGGCGGCGCCGGGGAGGATGACGGCGATGCCGCACATCAACCCATCCCCATCGCGGCGAACGCGGCCCGGAATCGCTGGTGCCAGGTGTGCTCCGCCCGCGCCCGGCGCATTCCCGCGAGGCGGATGCGTTCGCGGGCGTCGTCGTGGGCGAGATAAAAGCGGGACTTGTCGACCAGTTCGTCCATCGAACGGAAGGTGACGATTTCCTTGTCCGGCTCGAATGATTCGAGGATTTCGTCGAACTGCTCGACGAGGTAGAACGCGCCGCTCATGGTCGCCTCGAAGTCGCGGAGTCGCACTTGGCGGATGGGGGGCGAGCCGTCGGCGGGGATGCGGGCGACGGCGGTGAAACCGAGGCTGATTTTCGAGCGGGAATACATGCGGACGAGTTCGTCGTCGTCGACCGGGGCGGAGGCGACGGCGCGCACGGCGTCGTCCATGGGGCGAGGTTGGCGTGGTGGATCGAGCCAGCGCGGGCCGAAGACGCGGATGTCGATTCCGGCCGAGAGAAGGGCCTTGATGTGGTCGGGGCGATCGCCGTAGCGCTGGCCGACGAACGTCACATCATAGGCAAGTGGCACGTCGATCGGATGATAGAGGGTCGGATTGGCCGCTTCCTGGCAATGCAACGGGTTGGCGCCGATGCGGCGGTAGTCGTCGAGCCGGAATCGCTCGGGGACCAGGCACCAATCGTAGGCCGGGGCGATGGCCTCGACGAGGTGGAATTGGTAGGAGGCGTTGCAAAACCAGTTGACGGTGACGATGCCCATGTCGGCGATGGCGCGGATGATGTCGGGTTCGACGAACGCGGAGTAGAAATAGGTGAACAGCAGGTCGATGGGGCGGCGGGCGTGGGCGGCGGCGACCTGCTCGACCAGCGCCTCGCCGCAACGACGGCGCAGCGCCGCGCCGATTTCCTTCGCCTCGGGGGTCGTCGGGTCGATGTGGTCATTGAGCGGCCCGAAATCGTGATCGAAGCGGACCAGGTCGTGGCCGAGATCGACCAGCGGCAGATAGAGGTTGTTGTGCCAGATGCGCGAACCCGGCAGGTTCCAATGGTTGGGCGAGTCGGCGGCGGCATGGAAGATTCGCATGGGTCGGCCTCATCCGCGCGGCGCGGTGGCTCTCCGCGCGATCACATGCCATCCGAAGCACAATAGTTCGCTCGATGCGGCGCCGGCGGCGCTGAAACGGTCGAGGGCGGACAAAATCGACCCCACGGCGGCTTGTTCGGATTCGGTCCAGCCGTCGTTGGCGTAGCGGTTGGCGATGCCCCGCGTCCGGCGGAGCTCCTGGGCGACGAACTCGAAATAGTTGCCGTTGGATTCGAGGGTGTCGATGGCGAATCCGTTGGCGGGCAGGTACCGCTCGTGCCAGTGGCGCGAGAGGCCGGTGGAGAAATGGTAGGGGGCGAAATGGGTGAGGCTGCAAAATGGAACCGTCAATATCAGCCAGCCGCCGGGTCGGAGCAGGCGTGAGAACTCTCGCAGGGCGGCACGGGGGTCGGGAATGTGCTCGAAGACCTCGGTGCAGAGGATGGCGTCGAACGAGGCGTCGGGGCGGGGGATGGCGGTGATGTCGCTCACGATGTCCAGGGCGGAGCGGTCCCACGATTTGGTTTGCAATCCCGAGCCGTCGCCGGTTCCGTCGTACTCGGCGAAATCCTGGCTGACATAATCGAGATGAGCGCAAAATCGCATGAATTGGCACTCTCCAGCGCCGGCGTCGAGCAATTTGGATCCGGCGGGGACTCTGGCCAGGGCGCGCTCGATCCACGCCTCGCGGGCCGGCTCGTTTCGTTTGCCGACGGGATTCATGAGGGCCTCCGAAACTCGAAACAGCCGCAGGCATAGCGCTGGCGGGCGACGGTGGCGGGGTCGGCATCGAGAATGAGGCCGGCGCCGTCGGCGCGGTCGGGAATGAGGGCGAAGTGATCGAGGTCCAATCCCGGCAGCGCGTTGCGGATTTGGTCGAACGAATAGATGCGATGGGCGTTGAACTCGATGCGCGGGGCGCCGACGGGGACTGCCAACAGCAGGCGGCC
>JBBSAF010000261.1:0-4210 GCA_038252525.1 Tepidisphaerales bacterium | reverse complement strand
CCCCCTCCCTCCCCACTCACAACACGCAACTCACAACCCACAACCTCCACCAAATCTTGAACACCTCAACTCAGATCCCCTACTCATATAAGTAGTAAAACCCGCCGGGCAGGCCAGCAATCCCGGCCGGGCCGAGCCGACCAGTTTGCTGTTCGAGCTTGCCGCGCAGCTCGGCCTGCCGGCCAAGGGGACCGACGACCCGCGCCTCCGCGTCGTCCACCGACTCGACAAGGACACCTCCGGCGTCATGGTCTTCGCCAAGACCCTCGACGCCCAGCGCCATCTTTCACAGCAGTTCCAGAACAATCTGATCCAGAAGGAATATCTCGCCCTCGTCGCCGGCCGCGCCCCCGGTCCCTCCGGCTCGATCGACAAGCCCCTGGCTCCCGATCAGCGCGGCGCCCATCGCATGGTCGTCGCCAAACACGGCCGCCGTGCCCTCACCGACTGGGCCGTCGAGAGTGCCTACCGACAATTCACACTGCTTCGCTGTTTCCCCCGCACCGGAAAGACCCACCAGATTCGTGTGCACCTGAAATCCATCGGCCTGCCCCTGGCCGTCGATCCCCTCTACAACCCCCCGCGCCACGGCGCCGAACCGGGATTGTTCCTCAGCACCTTCAAACGCGATTACCGCCCGCCCAAAGGCCATCCCGAGCGCCCGCTGATCGCCCGCCTGACCCTCCATGCGCACCGCCTGACGATCACCCACCCCGATGGCACGCCCATGACCTTTGAATCCCCCCTTCCCAAGGATTTCCGCGCCACCCTCACCCAACTGAAACGCATCGCCCTCGGCGCCTAGTGGGCACGCCCTTTCTCTGCCAACTGCCAACTGCCAACTGCCTATTCATGGGTTGTAAGTTGTACGTTGTAAGTTGTAAGCGGGGAGTCGCGGGCGCTTGTTTCCGCCTACCGCCTACCGCCTACTGCCAACTTCTTTTCCGCCTACCGCCTACCGCTCCCCGCCTTCTCCATCTTCCTCGCATGTTCGATCGAGTATTTCGCCCATGGCTGGGCCTCCAGGCGGGCTTTGCTGATCGGTTGGCCGGTGCCCTCGCAGGTGCCGTACGTCCCATCCTGGATCTTCGCCAACGCAATGTTGATCTCGCGCAGCAGAACCCGGTCCTTCTCGACCAGCCCCAGCGTGAACTCCTGCTCGTAATTGTCGGTGCCCATGTCGGCCATGTGCAGCGGCAGGCTCGACAGGTTGGATCCCTGGCTCGAGCGCAGGGCCTCGTGTTCCATCGAGCTCATGTCGCCGACCAGCTCGCGACGTCGCATCAACAGCATCTGTCGGTACTGCTCAAGGTCCTTCACCCCGATGCCCGCCTGGTTCTTCTTGGGCTTGTCGCTGGTCATCGAGTTGGTCGGCGCCGACGCGGGCGCCTTGTTCTCGACCGGTCCACTGTTTTGCGATGAATTGCTCTTGGTCACGGTTCCGTCCTTGCCCCCGCGATGGGTCAACTTCTTGCTCGGCCGGCGCTCCACCGCCTCCGGCGGCCTTTGCCCCGACGCGTGTACCGGCTTCCCCGCCGATTTCCCGCCGGTCTTTTCGGCCGACTTCCCGATCACCGCCCCGGCGGATTTCCCACCGGTCTTTTCGGCCGACTTCCCCACAACCTTGCCCCCCGTTTTGCCGACGACGATCCCCGCCGACTTCCCGGTTCCCTTGCCGGCGGACGCCGACGTGGCCTTCCCGCCGGGCGACTTCGATTTCAGAGTCGTCGATCCGACCTTTCCCTTCGCCACCCCGGCCTTCTTGCCATCCGCTTTTTTCGCTTGTTTCGCCAAGATTGTCCCTCAATTCTTTCCGTGCCTGGGGGCAACTGGTGCTTGAACTCCTCGGAAAATGCCAGACCCTTGACGATAAAACAGACGCCCGTTCCTGTCAACAAATCCCATGCCGCGGGTCAATCGAAAAATCGAAACCCCCTCACCCGATCCGGCACGCCCCGTCGGCGCACCTCGGCGCCGGGCCGAACCGATGTCGGTTCGCCGCCACCCACCGATACACGTTCCGCCCGATCTCCCGCAGCGGCGGCCGCGACAACGCCGGCGCCGCCGCCCGCCAGCCCGGCATCAACCCCAGCAGCGCCACCACCGCATCGAAACCCCCGCTCAGCGTCCCGTCCGGCGCCAGCAGCATCATCCGACCCCGCGCCTTGGCCGGGTCGATCATCGGATGCCCCGCCAAGTTCGCCTCGTCCGACGAATCCACCCACGCCAACGCCGCCGACACCTCCCGCCGACCGATCCAAGCCTTGCTCGCCTGGCAAATGCCGCAGCGCCCATCATAAAAAACCGTCCAAACGCTTTGGGGTTGTCCGTCCATCACCCCCATCGTAGGCTCCCTCCATGGCCATGGAATGGGACTTCTCCCTCGTCGCCGACCACCTCGGCGACACCCTCCAATCCGCCGAGGCCGACCTCCGCCTCGAACAGGCCGTGTACGGACTGGACTCCCGCGACGAATTGTCGCTCCACACCCTGCTGGCCGACGGGCTTGCCCGCCACCACGGCGTCCACCGGGAGGTCCACTACCCCTCGTCCGCCGGGCGAAAACTATCCCACCGCCGGCGGTGCGACTTGGTGTTGACCCCCAAAAATCACCCGCTCCAACTCGACACCGCCCCGCCAAGCCTGTTCGACGCCCCCGACCCCACGCCGCCCGGCGCCGCATTGTGGCTGGAGGTGAAGATCGCCGCCCAATATTGCCAGCCGGGCCGACGCCACGGCGGCTACGGCGCCCAATGGCGCGACGCCATCGTCGAGGACCTCCGCAAAATGGAGGCCGACCTGCTCATCGCCCACGCCGGACTGGTGCTGATCGTCTTCAACGAGTCGGCCACCATTCTCGAAAAAGACCTCGACCACTTCGAGACCGTCCTGGCCCGCAAGGAAGTCCTCGCCGGATTCCGCCAAGTCCGCTCGACGCCCATCTGGGACCGCATGGGCCACACCCTCGCGACCGTCGCCCTCTGGCCCACCCTCCAGCGCTGAATAAAGGTACCTGTCCCCTTTAGATAAAGGGGACAGGTACCTTTATTTGCCCAGCGGACATTTTTTTCCGCCATTTCGCGCGCGGGCAGAGGTCCATGCCGCGCGGCGCCGTGTCGGCGCGTGCGGTTTTGCGATAAGCGGGTTGGCACGCGCGCCCCAAACGGTTTAACATGGGAAACATGGGGAACACCAGGAGACAACCGATGACCCGGAAACTGTGCATGGCGGCGTGGATCCCGTCGGTGTTGGCGCTGGCGTTGGCCGTGCCGGCGCTGGCCCGCGAGGGCGTGGTCAAGACCAAGCAAGGCCAGACCATCACCGGCGACATCAAGGAAAAGCCCGAGAGCGTCGTCGTCAATGTCCGCGGCATCGAGATGGAGATTCGGCGCGACGACATTTCGAGCCTCGATTACCCCGAGAGCCTCGATCAGCAATTCCAGAAACGCCTGGACGCCCTGGCGCCGACCGACGCCGGCGGTCGGGTCGCGCTCGCCCGCTGGGCGTTCGACCAGCGCCGCTACGATCTGGCCCGCAGCGCCGCCGACAAGGCCCTCGAAATCGACCCCAACAACCGCCAAGCCGCCGATTTCCTTCAGCTCATCCGCAATCAGCAGCAGCTCGAACAGTCCAATGGCCAGGGCACGACCGGCGCCTCCGATGGTTCCCGGAATCCCGACGCGGCCAATCCCGGCGACCGTCCGGGCGCCCCGGAGAAAAAGTATCTGGATGAGGACCAGATCAACAAGGTCAAGCAGATGGAGTTGCAGCGGTCGGACGACACCATCCGCGTCCGTTTCGCCAACAATGTGCTGAACCGCTTCATCAAGGCCTACAACAAGAACGCCAACCAGTTCACGGCCCTGCGCCCCATCGACCAGGCCTTGGCGATCCTCGACGAGGCCGATCCCAAGTTCCACGACGACGTGCGGATCATCAACGACCCGGCGCCGATCCTCCAGTTCCGCAACTTCATCCAGCCGATGGTGCTGCAAAACTGCGCCACCAGCCGCTGCCATGCCTCCGGCGAGACGGGGCTGACGCTCTTCAACGACCGCTCCGAAGCCGCCACCTACACCAACTTCTACATCATGCAGAAATACGCCAAGCGGGTGGAGGCGCCCGGCAGCGCCTTCGGCAGTGGACCGGTCGGACGGATGCTCGTCGACCGCCAGCAGCCGGACATGAGCCTGTTGGTACAGATGGCGAT
>JBBSAF010000260.1:0-4213 GCA_038252525.1 Tepidisphaerales bacterium | reverse complement strand
GGTAGGCGGAAGGCGGAGGGCGGTAGGCGGTAGGCGGTAGGCGGAAGGCGGTAGGCGGAAGGCGGAAGGCGGAAGGCGGTGGGCGGAAGGCGGAGGGCGGTAGGCGGTAGGCGGAAGGCGGAGGGCGGTAGGCGGTAGGCGGAAGGCGGAGGGCGGAAGGCGGAAGGCGGAAGGCGGTGGGCGGAAGGTGGTAGGCGGTACGCGGGCGCTTTTACTTACAACGTACAACCTACAACTTACAACAGGGGGCGGTAGGTGGTGGGCGGACGCTGGCGGGGGCGCGGTGAGCGGGTGGGCAAAGGCGCCGCCATGGCCAGCGGGCCTTATCCTTGGCGCCACGCCATTGGATTCGCCCGCCCCTCCTGGAAAGGGGGCGAAATCGCGCGGCCGGCCAACCATGGGGGGGATGCGAACGTAGAATGGGAGTCATGGAAGACCGGCGGGACATTCTGGCGGCGCTGTTGGGCAAGGCGCATGGGCTGCCCAAGGCGCCGGGCATTTACCTGATGAAGGATGACAAGGGGCGGGTCATCTATGTCGGCAAGAGCGCGTGCCTGCGCGACCGGGTGGGGAGCTATTTCCTGCCGTCGGCCAAGCTCGAGGCCAAAAAGGCGGGACTGCTGCGCGATGTGGCGGACTTCGACGTCGTGCAGACCGACTCGGAGGTCGAGGCCCTGCTGGCCGAGAACCGGCTCATCAAGGACATCCAGCCGAAATACAACGCCCGGCTGCTGGACGACAAGACGTTTCCGTACCTCATGATAACCACCGGCGAGGATTTCCCCGGCGTTTACATCACCCGCCAGCCGGAGAGCCGCAACGTCAAGCTGTATGGGCCGTTCACCAGCGTGTACGCGCTGAAGGAGGCGGTGACGCTGCTGCAAAAGGCGTTCAAGTTCCGCACCTGCCATCTCGAGATCGACGACGCCGACGACCGGCGGCGGTTTTTCCGCCCGTGCCTGCTGTATCCCATCAAGCAGTGCACCGGGCCGTGCGCGGCCAAGATCGACAAGAGGCTTTACCGGGAGGACATCCAGCGGCTCATCCGTTTTCTGGACGGCGACAAGCGGTCGGTGGTGGCACAGATGGAAAAGGAGATGATCGAGGCGTCGAAGGAACTGAACTTCGAGAAGGCGGCGCGCCTGCGCGATCAGGTGAAGGCGCTGTCGGCGCTGGACCACCGGGCGGCGTCGGGCGAGCAGGAGTTCTGGCAGCCCGAGTCGTTCGTGACCAGTCCGGGCGAGAGTTTGGCGGCGCTGCAGGAGGCGTTGGGTTTGGCCGAGCCGCCGCGGATCGTCGAGGGGATCGACATCGCGCACTTGCAGGGCGATGAGATGGTCGGCAGCAAGGTCTGCTTCATCGACGGTCGGCCGTTCAAGGATGGATATCGGCGGTACAAGATCAAGCACGGGCAGGGGAACAACGATTACCTGTCGATCCAGGAGGTCGTGAGCCGGCGGTATCGGGAGGCGGGCACCAACAACGAGCTGTACCCCGATGTGATCCTCATCGACGGGGGACTGGGGCAGTTGCACGCGGCGATGGACGTCTTCGCCACCATGGACATCAAGCCGCCGATGGTGATCTCGCTGGCCAAGAAGGAGGAGTTGGTGTACACGCAGGCCAAAAGCGAGCCGATCAAGTTGGCGCGGAACCATTTGGGATTGAAGCTATTGCAATACATCCGGGATGAGGCGCACCGGTTCGCGCAGCATTATCATCACTTGCTGCGGCGAAAGAGCCAGATCGACGAGCAGGTGGCCGAGGGTCGCCGGGCGCCGGTGGCGCGGCGGCGGAAGAGCAAGTGGTAGGGGGGAGGAGGGGTGCGATGGGAAAGGCAATGGAGAGTGTGGAGGGATCGGCGCCGGGGCAACACGCGCGGCGGCGTCGGCGATGACCGCGCCGTTGGTCGCGCTGGAGCCGGTCGCGGTGTGGATGCTCGACCGTTATGGCACTCGGATCGACGGGTGGGTCGAGGAAAAGTCCGGCGATTCCGGCGGCGGCTGAGGGGTGAACACCAGGCGCGACACGTCGAACCCGCGCTCGCGGGCGACGGCGGTGAAGCGGTCGAGGACCGTTTGCTCGATCCGGGTGGATCGGCCGAGGATCCACAGCGAATCGCGGTCGGGCGTGCCGACCAGGGCGTTGTGATAATCGTCGGTCACATCGAGGATCCAGTAATCCCCCTCGCGCCCGGGACCGAACGAGACCTTCAGCCTGGCGTGATCGACCGGATCGACGACGGTGGCGGTCCCGCGGACGGACCGCTCCGGCCCGTCGATGGCGCCCTCGCGGCAGCGGTTGACCACGCGCAGCGTGCCTTCGCTGGTGGGGGTGTATTCGGCGACGCTGGCGACGCAACCTTTCTCGTAAAACTTCGGGAAACGGGCGATTTCGTGCCACCGCCCGGCGTAACGGACCAGATCGACGCCATGGGCCGTCCCCAGCGGGGCGTGGGCGGCGCAACCGGCCAGAAGCAGCGCGAGCGGCAGGAGGATTCGTGTCATGCCCATGGTGTACCGCCGGTTCGGCGTCGGCGAAAGGGGCTTGGACGCCGGCGCCGGGGCGCGTATCATCCGCCCAGCCCGACCGGGGCGCCGATCATGCCGCAAACCGACGCGAAACATTCCCGCATCCTCGTCGTCGATGATGAGAAGGAGCACGCCCAGGTGATGTGCGAGGCGCTGAGCCGCCAAGGCCACGCCTGCGATGCCGCCTATGACCTGCGCGACGCGACCGCCCACTTGGAGCGGGGGCGGTACGACGTGGTCGTGACCGACCTGATGATGGACGGGCGCCGCGACGGGCTGGAGGTGCTGCGGACCAGCCGGCGGCTCGACGGACACGTCCCGGTGCTGCTGGTGACGGCCCACGCCGACATCCCCACCTGCAAGCAGGCACTGAACGAGGGGGCCTACGACTACATCGAAAAACCGCTGGATCTGGACCATTTCCGCGCCCAGGTGGACCGGGCGGCCGAGCGCTCGGCGTTGTATCGCCAGAACGAGATTCTCCAAGAACAGCTCGAGCACGACGCGGGATTCGAGGGGATCATCGGAAAGAGCGCCGGGATGCAGAACGTCGTCCGCACCGCCCGGCAGGTGGCATCCGGCGACATCCCGGTCCTGGTGATGGGCGAGAGCGGCACGGGCAAGGAACTGGTGGCCCGCGCGATCCACAACAGTTCTCGCCGGCGCAAGAACCGCCTGGTGGCGCTGAATTGCGCGGGGCTGAGCGAGAGCATCCTGGAAGATGAGCTCTTCGGGCACGTCAAGGGGGCGTTCACCGGCGCCCAGAGCGACCGCGAAGGCCGCTTCGAGCACGCCGACGAGGGCACCCTGTTCATGGATGAGATCGGCGACATGCCGGCGGCCATGCAGGCCAAGCTGCTGCGGGTGCTCGAAAACGGCGAGGTCGTGCGACTCGGCGCCAACGAACCGATCCGGGTGGATGTGCGCCTCATCAGCGCCACCAACCGCAAGCTCGACGAGATGGTGGCCGAACGGCAGTTCCGCGAGGATCTCTTCTTCCGCATCAAGGGCGCCACCATCCACCTGCCCCCGCTGCGCGAGCGCCGCGAGGACATCCCGCTGCTGATCCACTTTTTCATCAAGCAGCTCGCCGAACGCTATGGCAAACCGATCGAGTCGATCCAGCCCGAGGCCCAACGCACGCTGATGGGCTTCTCGTGGCCGGGCAACGTGCGGCAGCTTCGCAATGTCATCGAGAACATGGTGGTGATGTCGAGCGGCCCGGAGCTGACGGTCGAGAGCCTGCCTTCGGAGCTGCGTCCCCCCGGCGGGCACGTGGGGGCGGGCATGAACAACCTCGTGGGCATCTCGATCACCCAGGCCGAGCGCGAATTGATCCGCAACACCCTCAAAATGGTCGATGGCAACCGCGAACAAGCCGCCAAAATCCTCGGCATCGGCGAGCGCACGCTGTATCGGAAGCTGAGGGAATACGATCTGGGGTGAGAGGGCGTGAGGGGGTGGGTTGTACGTTGTAAGCGGGGAGGGGCGTTGGCTTTTTCTTATCCGCCTACTGCCTACTGCCCACCGCCAACTGTTGCGGGTTGCGAGTTGGGGGAGGGGATGAGTTGTACGTTGTAGGTTGTTAGCGGGGAGGGTCGTTGGCTTTTTCTTATCCGCCTACTGCCTACTGCCTACTGCCTACTGCCCACCGCCAACTGTTGCGGGTTGCGAGTTGGGTG
>JBBSAF010000259.1:0-4217 GCA_038252525.1 Tepidisphaerales bacterium | reverse complement strand
ATCAGATGCCGGCGCTGATCGATGACGAACACGTAGAACATCTGCTCGAGCTCCTCGCTGAGTCGTCGCAGCGCCTCGATGGCCTCCGCGACGGTGAGGGTCTCGGGCAACGCCGTGACCTCGGTGGTCATGATGCCGCCGGCGGTGTCGGGTTCGTACTGCTCGAGCTGTCGGACCTCCTCGGCGTCGGCGGCGTCCATCTCCCGCACCAGGGCGTCGTGCACGGTGTCGGGGACGTATTCGAGCACGTCCACCCGGTCGTCGGGGTCCATGGCGGCCAGCACCATCGACGCCTCGGGCGACTCCATGTCCGTGATCACCGACGCCGCCAAGGCCGGGTCCATGTGCGACAACACGTCGCCGGCGGTTTGGGGATCGAGGTATTCGGCGACATCGGCGGCCTCGCCGGCCGGAAGGTTCGACAGGAGATGGGCGCCGTCGGAGGCGGCGATGGATTCGATGTGGCTGGCGACCCGACCCGACTCGGCGTCGGCGGCGTCGGATCGCAGCCGGGCCGCGGCGTCGGCGGGTGATTCGGTCGGCGGGGTGGGGTCGTCGCCGGATTTTGCCGGGGTGGGGTTCATGGGCGAGGGCCTCATTCGGCGGTTTCGGCGTACCAGAACAGCGTCACATCATCGCGGACCAGATCATGGTTGCCCCGCCAACGGGTGTCCAGCCCGCTGAGCATGAACCCGCATTTTTCGAGCAATCCCATCCCCGGCGCGTTGGCGGTGGTGAGGGCGGCCAACACCGCCCGGCGCCCACGATCCCGCGCCGCCGACAGCAGTCGGTAAACCATCGCCAGCCCGATCCCCTGGCGACGAAAATCATAATCGACGCGAAGATCGATCAGTTCCATCACGTCGCGCCCCGGCCGATCCACCGCCAAAAGCAGCGCCACCGGCGCGCCGTCATGTTCGGCGATCACGGCCAACCCCTCCTCGGCGCCGGAGGCGAGCTGGCGGGCGAGGAACATCGCCTCGTCGTCCAGGCGTTTGGGGAGGATGAGTTTTTCGCGTCGTCGGCGGCGATGGAGATTGAACGCCCCGTTCGTCCCGTCGGCGGGCGCCTCGACGAAGATGAACTCCGCGGACTCGATCACGCCGTCGATCTCCGCCAGCGCCTCGATATCCGTGACGATGGCATCCCTCAGTTCCATGGACGGCATCGTACCACGGCGCAACCCGCTCCGCCCCGGCCCCTGCGGGGGGAGGCCTGGTCCGCGAAAGGGGACGCCGCTCCCTGCGGGGGGAGGGCGTGGTCCACGAAAAGCGGACGCCGCTCCGCCCCGGCCCCTGCGGGGGGAGGGCGTGGTCCGCGAAAAGCGGACGCGGCTCCACTTTCTCATCTCGATGAAGATCCGCCTCCCCTGTTGGGTCGCCCCGTCTCACCTTCGCCGCAAAATCCGTCGCAGCCGATGCAGGATGCGCGAGACCGCGATGCGCAAGGCCAGGTTCCGCAGCGGGCGGTTCGAGGGATTCACGCGCAAGCCGCGCTCCACCGTCGCCTTGGCGCGGGGGTATTTGCGGCTCAGGAGATAGCCCAAGGCCACGTTGTAGGCCAGCGCCGGCTCCTCGGGGCGGATGCGCAGGGCCTTTCGGAACTGGACGATCCCCTCGTCCAATCGCCCCAGCAGGCACAAGGCCACGCCGAGATTCTGCAAGGCCTTGGCATTGTCGGGTTGTTGCTGGACGACGCGGCGCAGGCAGACGACCGCCGCCCGCTGATCCCCCTCGTCGAGCAGCAAATCCGACAGGTCCATCAGCAGCCGGGGATCCTCCGGGCGCAACAGCAGTTCCCCGCGCAGGTGCATGCGTGTCCCTTCGGCGTCGCGTTGGGCACGGCACAGCGTCGCCAATCGCAGGTGGGCGCCGGGGAACGTCGGGTCCAGCCGCAACGCCCGCTGAAGCTCCATCATCCCCTCGGCGACCTGGCCAGCGCCGGCGAGCCATTGCCCCAGGCAGCAGCGCGGCGCCGGGGCGTCGGGGGCGAGTTCGACGGCTCGGCGGAACTTCTCGCCGGCCTCGGCGTGCCGGTCCATCTCGATGAGCAGTTGCCCCAGGTCCAGCAACAACCCCGCATCCCCCGGATCCCGGCGCAGCGCCGTCAGATAATGCCGGCGCGCCGTCTCCAGATCCCCCTTGCGCCAATGGGCCTCGGCCAGGCGGGGATGCACATGGGGATGGGTGGCATCCATGTCCAATGTCCGCTGCCAGCAGTGGATCGCCTTGTCATACAGCCCCCGTTCGGCCAGGCTGCATGCGATGTTGAAATAGCAGTGGGGGCAGTGTTCCTTGCACAGCCGGGCCAGGTAGAACATCTCCTCGGCGCGGTCGTGTTCGCCGAGTTCGGTGTAGACGATGATGCGGTTGCAGTAGCCCGGCTCGAACGACGGGTCGATGGATTGGATGCGCTCGAAGATCTCCAGGGCCTCGCGGCGCCGCGCCACCCGGCAAAGGTCCACCCCCAAGTGGTTCATGGCCTGCAAATCGTCGGTGTCGATCTCGAGCACCTGGCGATAGGCCTCGACCGCCTCGTCGTAGCGTCCCATCTCATCGAGGATCAGCCCGACATTGAATCGCCAACCGCCATTGAAGGGGTTGGACTCGATGGCCGCCCGCAGCTCATCGAGGGCCTCGGGCCACTTTCGCTGCTCGAAGAGCTCCCTCGCCCGTTCCACCCGTTGCTCGGCATCGTACCACTCGTTCATTTTCGCCCGCCCGCCAAGGGGTTCGCCATCGTCTCCACCGCCGGGGCAATGTACCGTCGGACCGACCGGCGCGGCAAGCGCATTTCGGCGCCCGGGGCGATGAAAATCCCCCGACGGCGCGGCGGGGGCGGTTTTCCCCGACGGCGCGGTTGCCAGTTGGCGAAAATGCGTTAATTTGGACTTCGGCGAACGGGCGACGGGCGTCCGCGGCGACCATAACCTCCGGCGGTCGGGCGTGTCCTGTCCATGGGGGCTTGGCGATCGCGGGCGCGATGAGGGTCGTCCGGCGCCCGAGAAACGAAAATGGGATCCAAACGGTGGCATGGACACGTTGCACGAGCTTGGCGTTGATCGCGGCCATCGTCGTCGCCGCCGCGCCCCCGGCGCTCGCCCAGCCCGCGCCCCCGACCTCCGCCCCCACCGCCTTGGGGGATGTCCAACGAGACTTGGCCGGCTTGGAGGAGCGTCTGGCCTCCGACGCCTCGACCCAGGGCGACCGCGATGACGCCGCCCGGCGCCTCGTCGGCCGACAGAGCGACGCGGCCCGGCTCATCTTGGCGAGGACGCTCCAATCCGCCGGCAACCGCGCCGGGCAGCTCGCCGTGGCCAAGGCGTTGGCCAACGATCCGCGGCCGGACCCGGCGTTCATCAACGGGCTGTTCGCGTTGATGGGATCGGACCGGGCGCTGACCGACGCCGCCGCCGCAGCCTTGGGGAATTACAAGTCCAACGGCGAGGTGCTGACGCGGCTGGTGAACCTGGCGGTGTCGCGGCAACAGCGCGACGCCCGCCTCGCGGCCATCCGGGCCTTGGGCGGGATGCTCGACAAGCGCGCCGCCGAGACGCTGGTGGCCATCGCGGTCGGCAACGAAGAATCCGAGGCCGTCCGCAACGCCGCGGCCGATGCGTTGGTCGCGCTGACGGGGCTGGGCGACAACGCCCGCGATCCGCAGCGTTGGCGAGACTGGTGGACGTCCAACCAAGGCAAGGGCGAAACGCAGTGGCGGGTGGATCTGCTGGACAACCGGGCGACCCGTTTCGATCAGATGCAAAACCGTCTGGCCCAGATGCGCGACGAGCTGGGGTCGCTGCTGACGGTGCAGTACCAGGCGATGCCCGAGACCCAGCGCGGCGAGACGCTGCTGCGATATCTGAAATCCGCCGAACCGTCGATCCGCGCCGTCGCCGCCCAGTTGGCCTACGACGACGCCATCAACAGCCGCCCGGTGCCGACGGCGGTCCGCGAGCAATTGCGCGGGCTGATCGGCGACGGAGCCGCCGAGGTGCGACTGGCCGTGGCGCGGGCGCTGCAGGTCATCAACGATCCGGCGGCGCTGGATCCGCTGCTCACCCAATTGGCCCAGGAACCCGACCCCGAAGTCCGCGCCGAGTTCGCGCGGTCGTTGGCGACCATCGGCGATGTCCGCGCCGTGCCGCAACTGGTCAAGTTGTTGGCCGATCCCGGCCGACGCGCCGCCGAGGCCGCCGCCAAGGCCCTGCGCGACCT
>JBBSAF010000258.1:0-4224 GCA_038252525.1 Tepidisphaerales bacterium | reverse complement strand
GCCTACTGCCTACCGCCTTCCGCCTACTGCCTACCGCCTACCGCCCACTGCCCAATGCCTCCTTCCCCTCCACCCGTTACAATCCCGCCCCATGAACACACTGCTGGCGCCGTTCACACTGCGATTGCGCGAGTCCGATGTGCCCACCGAGTTCCGCGGGGCCGTCGCCACCTTCCTCACGATGGCGTATATCCTCTTCGCCAACTCCCAAATCCTCGCCGCCGCCGGCGTGCCCAGGGATTCGGCCATCGCCTGCACCGCCCTCGCCGCCGGCATCTGCTGCATCCTCATGGGCGTCGTCGCCAACTTCCCCGTCGCCCTCGCCAGCGGCATGGGACTCAACGCCGTCGTCGCGTTCCAACTGGCCTCCCCCGCCGTCGCCGGCAACTGGCAAACCGCCATGGGATTGGTCGTCCTCGACGGCATCGTCATCCTGGCCTTGGTCCTCACCGGATTGCGCGAAAAGGTCCTCGACGGCATCCCCCACGATCTGCGACTGGCGATCGGGGCGGGCATCGGACTTTTCATCGCGTTCATCGGATTGGTCAACGCCCGCATGGTCGTCGTCCCCGGCGGCACCCTCATGGCCTTGTCGGCCAACCCGTCGGCCACCCTGCCCCCGGTGACCTACGGAAGCCTGCGAAACCCCGACACCGCCGTCGCCATGGTCGGGCTGCTCATCATGGCGGTCCTGATGGCGCGGCGCGTCAAGGGTGCCCTGGTCTATGGCATCCTCGCCGCCACGGCCTTGGGGCTGGCGCTGGGAATCGCCACCCTGCCGCGCGGCTGGGTCTGGCCGAGCTTCGCCACCATCGGGCAGGCCGATGTCCGCAACGCCCTCCAGTGGCGGCTCATGCCCCACCTGTTCGCCATCATGATGGTCGATTTCTTCGACACCCTCGGCACCGTCACCGGGCTGGCCGACGAGGCGAAATTGATCGACTCGCGCGGACGCATCCCCCGAATCCGCTCGATCCTGGCCATCGACTCGATCAGCGCCGCCATCGGAGGGTTTTTCGGCGTCTCCAGCGTGACCAGCTACATCGAGTCGGCCTCGGGCGTGGCCGAGGGGGCGCGCACCGGGCTGCATTCGGTCTTCGTCGGAATGTTCTTCCTCGCGGCGGTCTTCCTCGCCCCCGTCGCCGGCATCGTCCCGGCCGCCGCCACGGCGCCGGCATTGATCCTGGTCGGATTCCTCATGATCGTGCAGATGGCGCGGGTCAACTTCGGACGCCTCGAAACCGCCATCCCCGCCTTCATCATCCTCCTCACCATCCCGCTCACCTATTCCATCAGCCACGGCATCGGCTACGGATTCATCACCTACGTCATCATCCAACTCGTCGGCGGCAAGGCCAAGTCCGTCCACCCGGTGATGTACGTCGTGGCCGCGGCGTTCCTGGCGTATTTCCTCTGGCCGGGATTGGCGTAGAGGAACACCGCGCCTGTCCCGCCGATGCCCCAACCGGCGGGGAAGGGTGAAATGCGTCCCATCCGCCGCCGGGAACCCCGCCGGCGACACGGTGACACACCGGAAATGCTCCTTGACCCCATCGGAGCGGTCGCGGATCATTCCTTCCGACATGAGCAAAGCGATCATCCTTCAACATGTGCCCTACGAAAGCCCCGGGCGGATCGTGCCGGTCTTCGCCGACATGGGCATCCCGCTGGACATCCGCCATCTGTATCGCGGCGACGAGGTTCCCGCCGACCTCGCCGACATCCGCTGCCTGATCGTCCTCGGCGGGCCGATGGGGGTCGCGGATCTCGGTTCGCCCGATCACCCGTATCTCGCGGCCGAAACCGAACTTCTGAAAAAGTGCATCGCCGCCGACCGACCCGTGCTGGGCATTTGCCTCGGCGCCCAGCTCATCGCCCACGCCGCCGGAGCCAAGGTCTATCCGAACATGACCCCGCCCAAGGCCGACCAGCCGGGCAAACCCGCGCCGGAGTTCGGGTTCGCCCCGGTGAATCTCCCGTTCCCCGGCGGAACCGATCCGATCGTCTTCGGGCTGCGCGACGGCGCCGAAATGTTCCACTGGCATTTCGACACCTTCGACCTGCCGAAATTGCCCACCCTGCCCAACCCCCCCGCGCCGCCCGCCCCCCCGCCGCCGACGGGCAATGTGCTCATCAGTTCGACAAGAATCTGCAAAAACCAGGCGTTCCGCTTCAAAAACCGCATTTACGGTTTTCAATATCACGTCGAGTTCGACATCCCGACCATCGAGGCGACCCTCGCCCATGCCGGCGACGCCGTCAAAACCCATCTCGGCGCCGACGGCCTGCAGCGCCTCGCCGCCGACATCCAAGGCAAGTATCCCACCTATGCCCGGTTGGGGAATCGGGTCTTGCGCAACTTTATCCAGTTCCTCAAGGTATACTGATACCCGCCCCGGCGGGATCGACGGCGGTGGGAGACAGGGAAGGCGTCCCATCGCGGCGGATCCCGCGGCTTGACCCGACGGATTGACCCGGCGGTTTGACCCGGCGGATTGAGCCGCGGTTTGACCCGACGGCTTGACCCGGCGGATTGACCCGGCGGATTGACCCGCGGTTTGACCCGCGGTTTGACCCGGCGGCTTGACCCGACGGATGAACCCGCGGCTCGACGACGACGCATTGACCCGGCGGCTTGCCCCACTGATAGACCCGCCGCCGGATCCTTCAACCCGGCGACGGCGGCGAAGACGGCTTTCCCCATGAGATCACTGCGACGATTCTGGGTTTGGTATATCCGCCGGAAGAAAATCCGCCCGTGGGGGCTGACCGCATCCATTTTGGTGTTGCTGGTGGCCCTGCCCCTCCTGCGGCCGCTGCGCCATCCCGATCCGACCACCATCGCCGATGATGAGACCGTCCGCCTGGCCACGATCCAGGCGATCGTCGAACACGACACCCTCGCCATCGACGATCTGGCGCCGCGCGGCATCGAAGGAACGACGGTGGTCGAGGGTCATCGCTACGCCACCCAGCCGCCGATGTTCGCCGCGGTGCTGTCGGCGGCCTATCGCCCCATGCGGGCGTGGTGGGGACTGTCGTTGGCCGACGGCGCGGTGCTGGCGCCGTACCTGCTGACGGTGCTGGGGGTCACGCTGCCGGTGGCACTGGCCGGGGGAATCCTCTATCGCATGGCCCGGCTGTTCGAGCTCTCGCGCCCCTGGCGGATGGTCTTGGCGCTGGGGGTGATCTTCGGCGGCGGGCTGATCAGCTATGCCACCGTCCTCAACGCCCACGCCCCCGCCGCGGTCCTCATCCTGGGGTCGTCGGCCTGCCTGCTGCACCTGGGCACGGTGAAAAACCCCATGCACAGCGGGGCGTGGTTGGTGCTGGCCGGATTGTGCGCCGCCATGGGGACGACGCTGGAGCCGACGGCGGGTGTTTTCTTCCTCCTGTTCATCGCGGTGATCTTCACCTATCGCTGGACCCCCAGCCTCCGTTTGGGCGGGGCGCTGCTGTACCTGCTGGGCGCCGGACCGCCGCTGCTCTTGCATGTGGTGTTGACGATGCCGGTCTTCGGTTCGGCCCTACCGATCAACATGGTGCTGCCGACGGCGCGCCCGGCAGTGGCGGCGACGTTGTCGGGCGTCGCCGGCCCTGGGGGCGCGCCGGCGCCGGAGTCGGCGTTTTTCATCGACGCGCCCGAGCAGGCGCCGGCCGATTCGATGTGGCTCGACATCGGGCGCTGGATGGGCCGGCTTTTGGAGGCGATGCTGGGCGCGCACGGGCTATTGAGTCATTTCCCGATCCTGATCGTCGCCATGCTGGGATGCGTGGCGGTGATGCACCGACATTGGCCGACATCGACCAAAACCCTGGCGGTGATCGCGCTGGCCGGGGCGGCGGTCGTCGTGTTGTGCACGGTCTCGGGGCGATCGGATTGGCGCGGCGCGATGTTCGCCAGCCGATGGTTCGTGGTCTTCCTGCCGCTGGTGGTCTTTTGGGCCGGGGCCTGGCTGCGCCGCGGGCACCGCCGGGGAAGCTGGGCCTTGGCATCGGCCGCGACCGCCTTCAGCGTCGTCGTGTCCGTGGTGGGAGCGTCCAATCCGTACCCGCGCGGCGGATTCGATTCCTACACCGCCCTGGCCGCGTGGCAATCATGGACCGCCCCCTCGCCTCCCCTCCCTCGCCCCCTCCCCGCCGCCGCCGTCGCCCGCGGCGAAATATAACGGGGACAGGTACTTTTATTTGGGCATCGCGCGGGTGCGTGAATAAGGGTGCCAG
>JBBSAF010000257.1:0-4234 GCA_038252525.1 Tepidisphaerales bacterium | reverse complement strand
GTGGGGACGCGCATCGTGCCGGCGGAGGCATGAGGGGGGGAGGCAGTTGTGGGTTGTGGGTTGCAAAGTCGAAAGTACTAAGTTGTAAGTTGTAAGTTGTAAGTTGTAAGTTGTAAGTTGTAAGTGAAGTGCCACGCAGTGTTTATCATCTTTTTGCCAACTGCCAACTGCCAACTGCCAACTGCCAACTGCCAACTACCCGCCCAGGTCCGGTTCTTCCAGGGGGACGGGGCAGATGGCGCGGCGGCCGCAGGCTTCGCATTGATGGCCTTCCCACAGGGCGTTGAATTGGCCCATGACCGCGTCGATCAATGCCGCGGCGGTGGTCCAGATTCCCATCTCGAAGTTTCGCCGTCCGTCGGCCTTGGCGCCCAGGCCGGCGCCGGTGAGGTTGGCGCTGCCCAAATACATGCGGTCGGAGTCGATGACGATGGCCTTGGCGTGCAATCGGGGGCAACGCCGGATCGTCAATCCGCGCGGCAGGGCGCGTTTCAACTCGGCCAGGGCGGCGGAACTGGGGGTGCCGGCGTGCAGCAGCCGGACCTCGACTCCCTTGTCGGCCAGGGATCGCATCACTTGGACGATGGAGTCGGCGCGACGGTTTCCCGGTCGCGGCACGAGCATGGCCTTGAAGTCGGCGGTCATGATGTCGAGGCTGGTTTTGGCCGTCAGAATGCCCCCGACGACGACTTGTCGAAAGTGCTCCTCATTGACCACCAAGGTTCCGGCGCCGGCGGGCGGATCGGCTTGAGCGCTTCGCGGGGCGGGGGGCTTGGCATATGATCCGGCCATGAAGTTCACCAAGATGCACGGGCTGGGCAACGACTATGTCTACGTCAACGGCTTTGCCGAGACCGTGGCCGATCCCAAATCATTGGCCGTGGCGATTTCCGACAGGCACACCGGCGTGGGGTCGGACGGGTTGATCCTGATTCTACCGTCGGAGGTGGCCGACGTCGCCATGCGGATGTTCAACGCCGACGGCTCGGAGTCTGAGATGTGCGGCAACGGCATCCGTTGCGTGGCCAAATACGCCCACGATCATGGTCTGACGGATGCCAATCCCATGCGCGTCGAGACCGGGCGGGGCGTGCTGGAATTGCGGCTGGAGCTGGAAGAAGGCCGCGTCGAGCGCGTGACCGTGGACATGGGCGAGCCGATATTGGATTTGGCGAAGATTCCGGTGGATCACACGCATGTGGTGCCGGGGATCGAACCGCACAGCTACAAGTTGCGGTTCTCGGATCGGACCGACCCGACGCTCGCCAAATCGCGTCCGTTGGCCGAGACGGCGCCGCCGATCTCGGCGACGTTCGTGTCGATGGGCAATCCCCATGCGGTGATTTTCGTCAGCGACATCCAGTCGCCGAACATCGCGTATCTTGGCCCGCTGGTGGAGCGGCACATCGCCTTTCCCAAGCGGATCAACGCCCACTGGGTGCAGGTGATCGGGCGGGATGAGGTCATCATGCGGACTTGGGAGCGCGGGTCGGGGATCACCCAGGCGTGCGGGACCGGAGCCTGCGCGGTGTGCGTGGCCGGGGCGTTGATGGGCAAGACCGACCGGAGGATTCTCGCGCATCTCCCCGGCGGCGACATGGTGCTGGACTGGCGGGAGTCCGACAACGCCGTGGCCATGACCGGCCCGGCGACGGAGGTGTTCAGCGGCGAGTACGACGGTTGAAAAAGATCGAAAAAGCGGGGAAGGGACATCGGCGGATGTCCCTCCCCCGCGCGTGGGAAAAGCATTGGAAAGGAAGGCGGTAGGCGGAAGGAAGGTAGGCGGAAAGGAACCGATCGAGACTGATTTTCCACTCCTTTGCTTCCTCTCCGCCTACTGCCTACCGGCTACGCCACTTGCCCTTCCAGCATTTCCGCCAACGTCTGGTCCAAGCGCCTTTCGGCGGAACGGATGTCCACGGAGGCGACGCCGGTGCGTCGGTGGGCGAGAAGGCGGTCGAGGCCGCCGGGGCGAACCAGGATATCCTGCAATTTGGCGTCGATGAGGTTGTCGATGGCCTTGCGGAGGTTTTCCGCGTGATCGCTGCTCATGGCACAAGTCCTTCCGCGCCGCGGGGGCGCAGGACCGGCCGGGGGGCCGGTTGATGTCCGGGAGACGCTCGACGGCGTCGGCGAAAGCGCCGCACGTCGGGAATGCGTCCCCAAATACCAAGGATCTCACGCCGGTGAATGGCGTGCATGATCCCTTTCATGTGCCGACGGAGTTAGCTGACGGGCGGGGAGTTGAAAGTCTCCCTCGGCGAATACTCGCCGATAAGCCCCGTGATCGGAACCCGAAACATCCGGGCTTCGGTCGATGCGGCGACGCTGGTGTGAAGCGACCTGCGCCGCATTGGGTCCTCCGTGTCGCCCGGTTGAGTGGGACGACTTAGGCGGTTCAAGCAACGCTGCGATTGTAAATCGGTCCGGCCCGGTGTCAAGATCGGGTCCGATAATGTGCGGCCCGCGGGCGGGTTCGCCATTCCAGTCGCAGCTTGAGGCCGGGTGTGAAGATCGGGTCCGATAACTTGCGGCGAAGGGCGATGATTCGGGATGGACCGCGCAATAAACAACGCCGCTTGGGCCCGCGGAGGGAGGAGGCTTCGCGCGACGACAAGCGGCGTGTAGGTTGTTCGCGCGGGATACTATCCTAAACGCGCGTCCTTGTCTCGTCGTCGCGTCGATTTCGACTGGAGGGGGAACGACTTCGCGGGGAGCCCGGCGAGATCGCCGTCGCCTCGTCGATGAAGTCGAGCGTCTTGGCGAGCAAATTGGCCGGCGGTTCGGGCGCGGGGTGGGCCGAGAGCGTGGTCAAAATTAGCTCGACGGCGCGCAATCGCTCGTGGAATCCGTTGGCCAGCGCCTTGGCGGCGGCGCCGGGCGACGATTGCCGATCCAAGAACAAATCCACCGCGCGTCCATCTCCGTCGTTCAACGAGTCCTTCATGATGTGGCCCTCTGTCCGGTGTCGCCCCGGGCGGGACGACGGGTTGCGATTTTCCCCTTTTGCCCGGCGATTCATGACAGCGAATGCGATTGGTTGGCCTGGCGCCAACGATCGGCGAAATGGGCGACGGCGGCGTGCACCCGCGATTTCACCGTCCCCAAGGGAATCTCCAGGATTTCACTGATCTGTTTATACGGAAACTGGTGGAAATACGACAAGAGGAGAATTTCCCGCAAATGCTCGGGCATGGCCATCACGGTGCGATGGACCTTGGCCTGCAATTCGCGGCGCTCCATTGGCTCATCGGGCATCGCCGCAGCCGATTCCATGAGGTCGATGAACTCCGTGGTCCCCCCGTCCCCGCCGACCGGGGCGTTGAGCGGGGTGACGGCACGGCGGGATTGGATGCGCATGAAATCGCGCGCCTTGTTGGCGGCGATGGTGAAGAGCCACGGTCGGAACCGCCGCGTGACATCGAACTGGTCGGCGGACTGATGGACCTGCAGAAAAGCCTCTTGGAACGCATCCTCCGCCGCCGCCCGGTTACCCAGAAAGCGGACGAGGAAATGGAAAAGTTCGCGCTGGTGACGGTGAACAAGCTCTTGGAAGCTCATCTTGTCCCCCGCTCGGTAGGCCGCGACCAACTGCTCGTCGGTCCGCCCGGCGAACGGATCGGACGGGGCGACGGCGTCGAGACGGTTGCTGGTCTTGGCAGCGCGCTTCGGCGCGGCGCGATCGGGATCGAGCTGCTTGCCGCGCTCGGGCAGATCGGGTTTTCGGGTGGCTTTCGTCGGTGTCATAGTGTCGCCTCCGGCGGATCGGTTGACGCGGCGTCGGGGGATTGGAAAGGGATCGGCCCGTTTTCCCACGTCGCCCGCGCTTGACCGGCGCCGCAATCACACAACAATCAAATGGTATGCCCCACTCCATGGAAAGTTCCGCCAAGCCTTCGATTTTCGACTTCCTCCCCAGCGCGTTCGATAGGGCGTTGGAGAGGTGGGGGTGGCCTATAGTCCGCGGAAAACAAGTGCGCCAATGGGTTTATGAAAAGGGAGCCGAAACATTCGAGTCGATGAGCAACTTATCGAAACTCGACCGCGACAAATTGGCGGAGTTATTGTCGATTGGGACCGCGCGCGTCGCACGGCGACAGGAGAGTCGGGATGGGACCCTCAAGCTGCTGCTGCGGTGGGATGATGGCGCGGAGGCCGAGACGGTCATGATCCCCGACGGCGACCGTCACACGGCCTGCGTCAGTTCACAGGTGGGTTGTCCGGTGGGATGCCG